>NZ_LSGP01000017.1:900000-1059112 GCF_001611555.1 Anaerosporomusa subterranea | reverse complement strand
CAATTGAAGCAGCGTGTTCGAAAGAGAAGCCAAGGAACGTCGCGGCGATAGCAGTGGCAAAAATGCCAAACTGAGCAGCAGCGGCGAACAGCATAACCTTCGGATTACGGATTAGCGGTGCAAAGTCACACATTGCGCCGATTGCAACGAAGATGAGGACAGGAAACAGTTCGTTAGCGATACCCAAGTTGTACAAGGTAATCAAGAAGCCTTACCCTCCCATTAGATATATTGACTTTTTTATCTGTGTTTACCTATATATTTCCAGTTATATAGGTAAACTATTCAGGTTGCGCCAACTCTTTTGGTTGACGCAACCGAATATAGCGCCCAATTAGCCGATAACAACCATGATTTGGCCAGGTTTTACGTTCTCGCCAGCATTTACATTGACCGATTTAACGGTGCCAGCAGCTGGTGAGCCGATTTCGTTTTGCATTTTCATAGCTTCGAGCAGCAACAAAACGTCGCCTTTTTTCACGGTTTGGCCGACTTTGGCGTTAACTTTGCTGACCTTACCAGGCATTGGAGCAGTAACAGGAGTTTCGCCAGCTTTCACTTCAGCAGGAGCAGCGGCAGCAGCCGGTGCAGCAGCAGGAGCGGGAGCGGCAGCCGGTGCAGCAACCGGAGCCGGAGCAGCTGCCGGAGCAGCGGCAGGAGCAGCTGCCGGAGCGGCTACTACAGCAACGCCTTCTTCAGCAACCTCCACATTGTAGGAAACACCATTCACATTAACTTTAAACTTTCTCATTGTCATCTTCCTCCATTCAATCTCATGCAATTTATTGATTTGCTAGAGTACCTTAGAATGACTGCCGGCCATCCATAATCTTCTGGCGACCGGAAGCAGCCCAAGCATTGCTGGTGCGCTTAATGCGTAAAGCACCAGCGCCGCCGCCTGCATGAACAACAACTGCGGCAATAGCGGCGATCAATTCGGCATCGTCGCTCATTACCATGTTGATGCCCGCGCTGATGGCTGCAACAATTTCCGGCGTTAAACCGGTAGCTTCAACCTCTACAGAGGCTGGCGCTGCAGCAGCGGGAACGGCCTTCTTCTCTTTTTTCGGAGCCTCAGCCTTTTTTCCGCCACCGAACAATGAATCAAATAAACCCATTATTCAATCCCCTTTCTCTGGGTTATAGCGGAATATTGCCATGTTTCTTGGCCGGGCGCGTTTCGCGCTTCGTAGCCAGCATGTTGAGAGCTGTGATGATGCGGGGGCGTGTTTCCTGCGGTTCAATGACAATGTCAACAAATCCGCGCTCAGCCGCTTTGTACGGAGTAGCGAAATCAACAACATATTGGTCAGTCTTCGCTTTTTGTTCAGGGTCGCCCTTGAAGATGATGTTAGCAGCGCCAGCAGGTCCCATAACCGCGATTTCGGAGGTCGGCCAAGCCAGAACTTGGTCTGCGCCAAGATCTTGTGAACACATGGCGAGATACGAACCACCATAGGCTTTACGGGTGATGACAGTGATTTTGGGAACAGTTGCTTCAGAGTACGCATACAGCATTTTCGCGCCATGGCGGATAATGCCAGTATGTTCTTGGCCAACACCTGGCAAGAAGCCAGGAACGTCAACCAGATTAACGAGAGGAATGTTAAAGGCATCACAGAAACGGATAAAGCGAGCTGATTTGTCAGACGCATTTACGTCCAAGCAGCCTGCCATAACCGCCGGTTGATTGGCGATAATGCCAACTGTCTGACCATCAAAACGAGCAAAGCAAGTGATGATGTTCTGTGCATAGTGTTCCAATACTTCATAGAAGTCGCCGTTGTCAACAATGTGCTTGATAACGTCCTTCATGTTGTATGGCATGTTGGGGTTATCCGGCATAAGAGTAACAAGTTCTGGATCCATACGGTTCGGATCATCAGTAGACTCGTACACAGGAGCTTCTTCCATGTTGTTTGAAGGCAGGAAGGCCAACAGGCGACGAATCTGCTGAATGCAGTCTTCTTCATTCTCAGCTGCGAAGTGAGAAACGCCTGACACCGTATTATGAGCCATAGCACCACCGAGGTCTTCGGCAGTTACTTCTTCTGCGGTAACCGATTTGATAACCGCGGGGCCGGTGATGAACATCTGGCTGGTTTTCTTCACCATGTAGATGAAGTCAGTCAGCGCTGGGGAATACACAGCGCCGCCGGCGCATGGTCCCATGATGACGGAAATCTGCGGGATAACGCCTGAAGCCATTGTGTTCTCAAAGAAGATCTTGCCATAACCGGCCAATGCGTCAACAGCTTCTTGAATACGAGCGCCGCCTGAATCGTTGATGCCGACCAGCGGAGCACCCATTTTCAACGCTAGTTTCTGCACTTTTACGATTTTAGCTGCGTGCATTTCACCCAGTGAGCCGCCTTCAACGGTGAAGTCTTGGGCGAATACGTAGATCAAACGTCCGTCAACTGTGCCATAGCCGGTGACAACGCCTTCACCAGGAAGCGATTTTGTCTCCATGCCGAAATTTGTGCAGCGATGAACAACAAATTGGTCAAGTTCAACAAAAGTGCCTGCGTCGAGGAGTTGAAGAACCCGCTCGCGAGCAGTCATTTTACCTTGAGCATGCTGCTTCTCAATGCGTTTTTCGCCGCCACCAAGCTTAATCTTGGCTTGGCGTTTTCTTAGATCTTGGATCTTTTCTTGGACAGTAGCCATACTACACCTCCATCAATGTGACGGTTTCTTAATGCTGGCAGAGTTCGACGAGAATGCCGCCAGTTGCCTTCGGATGCAGGAAGGCGATTTTCGCGCCACCAGCACCGTAGCGCGGGGTTTTGTCGATCATGGCGATGCCCTTTTCGTTCATGTCGGCAATTGCTGCTTCGATGTCATCAACACAAAGAGCAACGTGTTGAATGCCACTGCGGCCATTGTTGCCGGCGATGAATTTAGCAATCGGGCCATCTTCTGTAGTCGACTCAAGGAATTCAAGTTCGCAATCGCCAGCAGGGAAAAAGCTGACTTTAACTTTTTGTTCCTCAACAACCTCATCTTCGGGTTTCGGAGTCATGCCGATTTTTGTGAACACATCTTTAATACCTGCGAGATCTTTTACCGCAATGCCGATGTGGTCAACATGTAGAATCTTAAATGACATAATAATTACCTCCTTAAATCGCGTATTTTTTTATCAAGAATTAGAAACGTTCCGACTATTTCATCAGATCGTTTAGAATCTGTCCGACAACGCTATATGGGTCTCGTTCCCGGCGTTCTACACTGGCAACCAGTGTTTCAAATTGCCCCGCATCATCTAGCTTACCAAGAATGCGGCGACTGAGATGTTCATGTAAAAGCGCCAGTAATTCGCTCTTCGTGCGTTGCGTGCGACGTAGTTCCAATCCGCCACTTTTATGTGTGTAGGCAATATGCTCTTCTAGTGTTTCCACTAATTCACTAATGCCTTCACTTTGATTAGCCACCGTTCGTTTAATGGGCGGCCGCCAATCCATGTGTTCCTGATTAAGATCAAGCATAGCGTTAAGCTCAATTTGCAGACGATCGGCACCTTCTCTGTCCGCTTTATTAATAGCGAAGACATCACCGATTTCCAGGATACCGGCCTTAATAGCCTGTATATCATCGCCCAGTCCAGGAACAAGAACAACTAATGTTGTGTCTGCGGTTTTGATGATATCTACTTCCGACTGACCGACGCCAACGGTTTCAACAAAGATGACATCCTTGCCGAACGCATCGAGAATTTTCACCGCTTCCGATGTTTTGCGAGAAAGACCGCCCAAGCTGCCGCGAGTACCCATGCTGCGGATGAAAACACCTTCGTCAAGCGTCAGATCAAGCATCCGAATACGGTCCCCGAGAATAGCTCCGCCTGAGAAGGGGCTAGTCGGATCAATAGCAATAATACCAACAGTTTTCCCCAAATTACGGTATTCTTTCGCAAGTTTATCAGTCAATGTGCTTTTCCCGGCTCCGGGAGGTCCTGTGATGCCTATAACATGTGCCCTACCGGTATGAGAATATAACTGCCGCATGATATCAACAGCTTCGTCATATTCATTTTCAACAGCAGTAATAGCACGCGCAAGTGCGACACGCGAACCGTTAAGCAATTCTTCGACGATTTGCATTGGATTGCACCACCTTGAGGCGTAGTGTTAAAAACACGGCGCCACATCATTATTGGCAGCCGGGGAATCTAGCCCCGGCTGCCTAGAAAAACTACTTTACGTTTGCTTTAATGTACTCAACAATCTGGCTGGTTGGAGTACCAGGGGTGAAGACTTCAGATACGCCAGCGGCTTTCAGACCGGCAATGTCGGCTTCAGGAATAACGCCGCCACCGATGATCAACTTGCCTGCTGCGCCTTTTTCTTTCAATACAGCAACAACTTTCGGGAACAGGGTGTTGTGAGCGCCTGACAGAAGGCTCATAGCAACTACGTCTACGTCTTCTTGCAGGGCAGCTTCAGCAATTTGTTCCGGCGTCAAGCGGATGCCGGTATAGATAACCTCAAAGCCAGCGTCACGGAGAGCGCGGGCTACGACTTTGGCGCCCCGGTCATGACCGTCAAGGCCAGGCTTCGCAACTAATACTCTAATACGTTTTTCCATCGTTGTCCCTCCTACCTCTCGCTTACAGCGTGGTGTGCGCTTGGTACAGTCCGAAGACTTTGCGCATCACGCCACAGATTTCACCAAGGGTCGCATATACACGAACCGCATCGAGAATGAACGGCATCAAATTGACATGCTCATCCTTGCAAGCAACTTCTAAAGCAGCGAGTTTTTCTGCAACTGCAGCATTGTCACGCTCAGCTTTCAGTTTAGCCACTTTCGATTTTTGGAATTCGCCGACAGAAGCGTCAACGCGGAGCAGTCCTTCAGGAGCCTCTTCCTTGATTTGGAACTGGTTTACGCCAACGATGATACGTTTCTTGGATTCAACATCCATTTGCCATTTATATGCACTGTCTTGGATTTCTTTTTGAATGTAGCCTTTTTCGATAGCAACAACGGCGCCGCCGATGTCGTCAATCTTCTTGATGTATTCCCAGCACTCTTTTTCGATCTGATCAGTGAGGGCTTCAACATAGTAGGAACCGCCGAGGGGATCAACAACGTCAGCCAAACCGCTTTCGTAAGCAACAATTTGTTGGGTACGGAGAGCGACGCGGACAGAAGCTTCTGTCGGCAGAGCAAGCGCCTCATCCTTGGAATTAGTGTGCAGGGACTGAGTGCCACCCAAAACAGCTGCTGCCGTTTGCAGAGCAACACGGACAACGTTGTTTTCAGGTTGTTGTGCAGTCAGCATCGAGCCTGCAGTTTGGGTGTGGACGCGCAGCATCCAGGATTTGGGGTTGGTTGCGCCAAAGCGCTCTTTCATGACTTTTGCCCAAACGCGGCGGGAAGCGCGGAATTTCGCGACTTCTTCGAGCACGTTGTTGTGAGCATTCCAGAAGAAGGATAGACGTCCAGCAAAGTCATCGATTTTCAGACCGGCTTTAATAGCAGCGTCGCAATAAGCGATGCCGTCAGCGATCGTGAAAGCGATTTCTTGTGAAGCAGTCGAACCAGCTTCACGGATGTGGTAGCCAGAGATGGAGATCGTGTTCCAGTTAGGAACATTCTTTGAGCAATATTCGAAGATATTAGTGATCAAGCGCATGGAAGGTTTCGGCGGGAATATGTATGTGCCGCGGGCAGCATACTCTTTGAGGATATCGTTTTGGATAGTACCGTTCAGTTTGTCGGCAGGCACGCCTTGCTTTTCAGCAACCGCAATGTACATAGCCAAGAGAACTGACGCCGGAGCGTTGATGGTCATCGAAGTGGATACTTTGCCCAGATCGATTTGATCAAACAGAATTTCCATGTCGCGCAGGGAGTCGATTGCAACACCGACTTTGCCGATTTCGCCTTCTGAGATGGGATCGTCAGAGTCATAACCGATCTGGGTCGGCAGGTCAAATGCGCAGGACAGGCCCGTGCCGCCTGACTCTAACAGATAACGATAACGCTTATTGGACTCTTCAGCAGTGGAGAAACCAGCATACATACGCATGGTCCAGAAACGGCCACGGTACATAGTGGGTTGAACGCCACGAGTGAACGGGTATTCACCAGGGATACCCAACTTCGCTTCATAGTCGAAGTCACCCAGATCAAGCGGAGTATACAGCCTATTGTGCGCGAGATTTACGCGCTCAGGGTTTTTGGCAAGCGATTTTTCCACTTTGGCGGTGTACGCTTCCAGTTTGGCTTTTAATTCATTAGCCATTCTAAATCCTCCTTGTCGTCTGTTCTCTATATTATTTAAGTTTCATGGAGCCGGTTTCCATGAACCGGGCATGCCAGGAGAGGGCCTCACTCAGGATGTGCGGAGTATGTGCATTGCCTGTTGCTTTAGTGGCCCGATCCAGGTAATCCTGGAGCATTGGTTGGTAGTCCGGATGAGCGCAGTTGTCGATAATAACTTGAGCGCGCTCTTTCGGGCTGAGTCCGCGAACATCGGCAACGCCGCGTTCGGTGACGAAAACATCGATATCGTGTTCGGTGTGGTCGAAGTGAGAGCACATCGGAACGATTGAAGAAATATCACCATTTTTGGCAATAGAGTTCGAGAAGAAGATGGTCAAATAGCCGTTACGAGCAAAGTCACCCGAGCCGCCAATGCCGTTCATCATCTTGGTGCCCATGATGTGGGTGGAGTTAACATGGCCGTAGATATCGAGCTCGATCGCGGTGTTCATGGCTATGATGCCAAGACGACGCGCGGTTTCCGGGCTGTTAGCAATTTCTTGCGGCCGCAGCATGATTTTCTTACGATAGTCGCTGAGCCCATTATAGAAACGCTTCAGTCCGTCGGGAGACGGGGTGATTGACGTGCCGGATGCGAAGTCCAGTTTGCCGGCGTCGATCAAGTCGAACATGCCGTCCTGGATAACTTCGGTAAACACAGTCAAGTTCTCGAACGGAGAATCAACCAAGCCGGAAATAACGGCATTAGCAACTGAACCGACACCTGATTGAAGCGGCAGCAGGTTCTTCGGCATGCGGCCTTGTTTGATCTCGTTTTCTAAGAACTTGATCAGATGCTGGCTCATAGCCTTGGCATCGTCATCGATAGCCGCCAACGGACGGACATAGTCAGGAATGTCGCAAGGAACGATGTATGTAATTTTGTCAGGGCCGCACTCAATGTATGGAGTACCAATGCGGTCATCAACCTTGACAATTGGGACAGGCAAACGGTTAGGGGGATCAAGCGGAACATACACATCATGCATGCCTTCGAGTTCAAGCGGTTGGCTGGTGTTGATCTCGACGATGACGATGTCAGCACTTTGTACAAAAGATGCAGAGTTTCCGAGTGAAGTTGTCGGAACGATATGTCCTTCTTCGGTAATGGCGCAAGCTTCAACAATGGCTACATCAACTTTGCCACCTAAGAAACCATAGCGGGACATTTGCGCAACATGGGATAGGTGCAGGTCTGTGTACTGCATTTTGCCGGCATTGATCAGTTTGCGGATGGCATCATTGGTTTGATAAGGCAGGCGTTTTTGAATACCTTCACACTCTGCCAGAGCCCCGTCAAGTTCTTTACCGACAGAAGCGCCTGTCCAAAGATTGACTTTGAACTTCTCCTTCTTGATTCGCTCCGCCAGAGCCAAAGGAACTGCTTTCGGATAGCCAGCGGGGGTAAATCCACTGGTGCCGATGTTCATACCCGGCTTAATAATGGCGGCTGCCTCTTCTGCGCTGACAATCTTGGAGCGCAGAGCAGCATTGCGTACGCGGTCTTTAATGTCGATCATCGTACACTCTCCTCCTCTTTTGATTATCTATAGTATTTTAAGAAACCCGCAACCTCATACCGGATGCAAATAAAAAACACTACGCCTTATTTTGCACACAAAACCAGATACCATGTGTGCAAAACAAACCATAGCGTTACTTATTTTGCCGATTACCGCTAGGCAATGACCATAAGCACACCGGTCGCAATGTATTTCTAGCTTGGCCCACTGAACCTCACTGTCCATACTTAATGCAATTAGTTTCAGCAATGATATTTTTTCTTACCAAATATTATATATTCTACACTGCTCAGCAAACTCCTTCTGCAAAAACAGGAGTTTCAGAGAAAAGTTTATTTTTTTGTTGATCGAGTCAGATAATAAGAGATACTGCTGAGTCCGATTGACAAATCTTCACTCACTAAGCGAACATCCTCAGGCACATTTAATCGTATTGGCGCAAAGTTCCATATCCCGCGTACGCCAGCAGCAACTAATGCGTCCGCCGCGGCTTGAGCCTGGGCAGCCGGTACGGCGATAACGCCAATTTGGATGTCTTTTTCCATGCTGATTTGCTGCAGGCATTCAATGTGATATACCTCAACACCATTGATTGTCCTGCCGACTTTGTCGGGATCAACGTCAAACATCGCTGCCAGATTAAATCCCAAGCTCCCGAAATTACGGTAATTTGCTAAAGCCCAACCAAGGTGACCCATCCCAACGATAGCTATGTTCCAATCATGGTGCAACCCTAGTATCTCGCCAATATTTCGGATGAGATCACGCACATAGTAGCCGACACCCTTCTTGCCAAATTCACCGAAGGAAGCCAGATCTTTACGAATTTGTTCCGGGGTGATACCAATTCGGCGTCCAATGTCTTCTGACGAGATAATTTCTACACCTTCATCTTGAACTGAGCGAAGAATGCGAAAGTAAACCGGCAATCTGTCTATCGTTGCTTTAGAAATAACAATATGTTCTTTCATAGTCCATCCCTTTAGCAGCTTGACCACCCAACAGCAATACCGCTAGCAGCCCTATTCTCTTCGTGAATCCGCTAACTTGTTTTATAATTATCTATATTTCGCTATGTGATTCATAAATCCTTCTAAAATCAGCAGACATATTTAGTGTTTTTTCACAAAGTTTATTACAGAAAATACCTGAGGCATTCCTTGGGAACTGGACTTACGTTGCCACAGGTACACAGAGTAGCACCGAGGAAACTCACAGAGTGGTTACGATTACCGTGCAAAACACTTCTGTTCGACTCTGTGTAACTCGATAACCCCTCTGTGTCCTCTGTGACAAAACGCAGCCTTGCTTCATCTGTTTCAGAAATTATGCTTTTGGTAGTAAAAAAAGACGCGCGGTTGTTCCGCGCGTCTTTACTTTAGTTACTTTTTATGCTGCGGGTGATAATGAGTATGCAACAGCTTATGCGATTTTTCGCCAAGCGGTTTGCCCAGCCAGGTTGAGTACAACTCCTGAATCGCCGGATTCTCGTGTGATTTGCGGATTTCATACGCCTGATCACAATCATAAATTGAGCCGATGCGCTTCTCCCTTACTTCAGCGCATACAGGAACTGGCTGACCGCCGCCGCCGATGCAGCCGCCTGGGCAAGCCATGATCTCAATAAATTGATAGTCTGCTTCGCCTTTTCTGATTTTATCAAGAATAATCCGCGCATTCGCCAAGGTATGCGCGACCGCAACCTTAACCTGAAGATCACCGACCGGCACAACAGCTTCTTTTAATCCGGTCATGCCGCGAACATCTTTGAATTCAATGTTATCCAGCGGTTTTCCGGTAACAATCTCTACCACAGTGCGCAGTGCAGCTTCTGTAACACCACCGGTCGCACCAAAGATCATGCCTGCTCCTGTCGAGATGCCGAGCGGAGCGTCATATTCTTCTGACGGCAAGGCGGCAAAGTCAAGTCCGGCCTCGCGAATCATCCGACCGAGTTCACGCGTGGTCAGAACATAATCTACGTCCTGGTAACCGCTTGAATTCATTTCAGGGCGGACTGCCTCGGCCTTCTTGGCGGTACAAGGCATGATGGATACTGAGACAATGTTTTTCGGATCAATTCCCGATTTTTCCGCATAGTAGGTTTTGGTCAGGGCGCCAAACATCTGTTGCGGCGATTTAGCAGTAGATAGGTGATCGAGCAGATCGGGATACATCAGCTCGATAAAGTTAACCCAGCCGGGACTGCAAGAGGTAATCATCGGCATGGTTCCGCCGTGCGTTAATCGTTCTATCAGTTCAGATCCTTCCTCCAGAATCGTGAGGTCAGCAGAAAAGTTGGTATCAAAGACTTTATCAAAGCCGATTCTGCGAAGCGCAGCCACCATTTTGCCGGTGACAATCGTACCATGATCAAGACCAAGCGCTTCACCCAGCGCAACACGAACTGCTGGAGCAGTTTGCACTACGACGTGCTTGGTGGGATCGCTAATTGCTTTCCAAACCGATGCTGTGTCATCTTTTTCAACAATGGCCGCAGTTGGGCAAACTGCCGAGCATTGGCCGCAATAGGTGCAAGCAACCTGATCTAGGCCTTGGCCGAAAGCAGGCGATACAGTAGTATTGAAGCCGCGGTTTGTGAAACTGTAAACATGAACACCTTGCCGCTCACTGCAGGCTCTAATGCAGCGTCCGCAGAGGATACACTTGGATTGGTCGCGGACAAGGCAAGGATTCTTATCATCCAACGGATAGTTGGTTTGCTCACCATCGAAACGAATTTTGCGGATGCCTAAATCAGCGGCGATGCTCTGCAGTTCGCAATTCAAATTGCGAGCGCAGGAAAAGCAATCTTGCGGATGGTTGGCCAGAAGCAGTTCAACCACTGTTTTGCGGCCTTCGCGAACATCGGCGGTGTTGGTATTAACCACCATGCCGTCATTGACAGGATATACGCAGGAAGCAACCAAGCTGCGAGCGCCTTTAACCTCAACCATGCAGACCCGGCAAGCGCCTTCCGGCCTAAGCTCGGGATGGTAGCAGAGCGTGGGAACTTTCACGCCGGCGGCTTGCGCGGCCTCTAATACTGTAGCGGTTTTCGGGACTTCAACTTTTCTGCCATCTATCGTAACTGTAACTTTTTCCACTCTGTTCACTCCTCTCCTAACCCTTAATGATGGCCTTGAACGGGCACTTAGCCAAACAGGCGCCACATTTGATGCATTTATCTTGGCCAATGTTGTGCAGTTTCTTCACATCGCCGCTAATAGCCTCAACCGGGCAGACCTTTTTGCACAGGCCACAGCCTTTGCACAATTCAGTAATCTGGTAACCAGCCAATTTCGAACACGCGCCTGCAGGACAGCGTTTGTCATGAATATGAGCCTCATACTCGTGACGGAAATAGCGCAGTGTGCTGAGTACAGGATTCGGAGCTGTCTGACCAAGACCGCAGAGAGCAGTGGCTTTAATATTTTTAGCCAAAGACTCGAGCAGTTCGATGTCGCCGTCCCGTCCTTCGCCTTCGGTAATGCGAGTGAGAATCTCTAACATCCGTTTCGTGCCTTCACGGCAAGGGGTACATTTGCCGCAAGACTCAGATTGAGTAAAGTTGAGGAAGAATTTAGCGACATCGACCATACAGGTGGTTTCATCCATAACAACCAACCCACCCGATCCCATCATCGCGCCAGCTGCAATCAGCGAATCATAATCCACCGGCAAATCAAGCATTTCTTCCGGCAGACAGCCGCCCGACGGACCGCCGATTTGCACAGCCTTAAACTTCTTGCCGTCAGGAATACCGCCGCCGATTTCATAAATGATTTCCCGCATAGCGATTCCCATCGGAACTTCCGCCAAGCCGGTATTGTTTATGCGTCCGGTTAACGCAAACACTTTCGTGCCTTTGCTCTTTTCTGTACCCATAGCCGCGTACCAGTCAGCGCCGTTGGTGATTATCTGCGGCACATTACCGAAGGTCTCGACGTTATTGATATTAGTCGGCTTACCCCACAGGCCGGAGATTGCCGGGAATGGCGGACGAGGACGCGGCATGCCGCGTTTGCCTTCAATCGAGGCCAACAAGGCAGTTTCTTCGCCGCAAACAAATGCACCGGCGCCTTCTTTAATTTTTAGGTGGAAATTAAAGTTGCTGCCAAAGATATTATCGCCAATTAGTCCCATTTCTTCGGCTTGCTTGATGGCGATACGCAAGCGTTTGATAGCCAGAGGATATTCCGCTCGAACGTAGACATAGCCCTCATCGGCGCCAATCGCATAGCCGCAGATCGCCATGCCCTCAATAATACGGTGCGGGTCGCCCTCGAGCACACTACGGTCCATGAACGCACCAGGATCGCCTTCATCAGCGTTACAAACAACATATTTTTTAACACCAGGAGCATTTCTGGCGAATTCCCACTTGTTTCCAGTCGGGAAGCCGCCGCCGCCACGGCCACGCAGACCGGACTTTTTCATTTCGGCAATGACTTGCTCTGGCGTCATTTCTGTCAAAGCCTTACCAAGTGCTTCATAACCGCCGTTGGCGATGTATTCTTCAATGACTTCCGGGTTAATGTGGCCGCAATTAGCCAGCACCAAACGATGCTGTTTTTTGTAGAAAGCAATATCTTTGTAGTTAGCGATCTTCTCGTGAGAAATCGGTTCACGGAATAGCAGACGCTCAACAATGCGACCTTTTAGCAGATGATTTTCAACCACTTCAGGAACATCTTCGGGTTGTACACGGCAATAGAAAACGCCTTCTGGATAAACGATCATGATCGGACCCATTTCGCAGAAACCATGGCATCCAGTCTCAATGACTTTGATTTCTTTTTCTAATCCGGCTTTCGCCAGTTCTTGGCTAAGTGCAGCTTCCACTTTTTTGGCGCCTGAGGAGACGCAGCCGGTACCGGCGCAAATTAAAACATGGGCTCTAAGTTGCATTTCCTTCCCTCCCTAACTCACATGGTTTATTCCGCAATTTTACCTACAACCATCTCTTCAATAATTCGTCCGTTAACCACATGTTCAGCAATAATTCTTGACACATCAGCCGGTGTTACCCGACCGTAAGTGATCCGAGGCTCGCCAGGGCGAACTACGTCAACAAGAACTTCTTTCTCACACATGCCAATACAACCTGTTTGGCTGACGGTTACATCTTCCAGCCGTCGTTTGGCGATTTCGTCGAGAATAGCGGACATAACCTCACGCGCTCCCGCAGCGATGCCACAGGTTCCCATGCCAATAATGACGCGGATACCGCCTTCATGGCGCAGACGTGTTTGCACCTGAAGCTGTTCGCGCAAGCGTTTTAAGTCTTCAACTGTTTTCATCCAAAGCACCTCCATATACTAGTCGTTCGTTGCCGTTCAGGTATTCATCAAGCCAGACCAGCACATCCGGCTGGGTAAACGGGATTCCATTTAGAGTATCGCGCAATTCACGAACTGATAGGGAAAAACAATTGCGCCCTACCTGATGAGTATAGTTAAGATCTAACTCGGAATTGCCAACAATCAGACTTTTTAACGTAGTCGCCAAGTCGCCGAGCGGCGGACGGTCAAGATGGGTCCAACGCCAACTTGCTTCAACTGTCGTGCCTCGCCCCAACTCTGATGTAATCACTAGCTGACCGCCGCATTGTGAGGTCGACATTTGAATCAGAGGCAGCCCCAGCCCGACTCGTCGCGTCGAACGAGTAGTATAAAATGGGTCGGAAACGTGATGGCAGGTATCTTCATCCATGCCGCGCCCATTGTCAACTACACGGATTGTCAGCAAATCAAGAGTAAGGTCTTCGATAACCGAAAGCCAAACGCTGTCCGCACCGGCCTCTACTGAATTTTGCACGAGGTCAAGGATGTGGAGCGCCAAATCTCTCATATCATTCGTATCTAGCGAGAATTCCCGGTATCGATTCAGGAGTCAAGCGACCATGAGTGTCGTCATTAACCATTAATACTGGCGCCAGACCGCATGCGCCGATACAGGCAACAGTTTCCAATGTAAATTTCAGGTCTGGAGTGGTACTGCCTGCCGAAACCTTAAGATTATCCTCAAGCGCCTTGAGGATGGCTTTGCCGCCGCGTACGTGACAAGCTGTTCCCTGACAAACACGAATAATGTTGCGTCCGCGCGGATTCAAGTGGAATTGAGAATAGAAAGTAATGACTCCATACACTTGGCTTACCGGAATATTTAGTGAATCAGAAATCTGCTCGACCACCTCTTTAGACAGATAACCGTATGCGTGTTGAGCTTCCTGCAGTACAGGAATCAGTGCGCCTTTAACTCCCTGGTACTTAGCCAGAATTTCATCAAGTTGCGCCAGTCGGGCGCTGTTGCCGCCGCAGCAGCATTCATGGTTACTCATGCATAACTCCTCCTTTAACTCCCCATTGCATCGTTCTACATAACAGTAGTTAAGCTAGCTAAGAAAATGGGCTACGTCGTCCTGCTCTTGATGGCACCTACGATTCGTCGGTTTTGGTTATTAGCCAAAGCTAGCCGAATCTCTGACAGTGTCGGGCGTTCAAGCAGGAATTCTGTGCGCGGACCACAGGCAAAGTCATCCATGGTATGCGCGTCTGACGAGGTGATGACAGGTAAGCCACTGATGCCAGGTAACCGCGACGCCTCGCGATAAGGGGTCAGTCGCGATACTTCGACTGCCGCCAGTTCGACATCAGGGGGGATAAACCCTAGCTGAGACAAAATACTATACGAAGGCCGGTCCACATGGGAGGCAATCGTTATGCCGCCAATTGCGGCAACTGTCCGCGCTACTTCAGCCACATCGGCGTCAATGGCGCCGAGTAGCATTTCTTCTTTAACCGCCACCAGATTATCTTCTGCGTCCACAATAAACTGGGCACCGAATTTCTTTTCATCATTCTTGCGCCCTGAACGCCGGGCAGCCACATAGGCTTCCCAAGCCGCCAACTGCGGCAGAGTCTCAAACAGGGTCAATACGTGCGTTTCTTCCTTCGTTTCCACCTCCATACCAGGTATAATGACAATTCCCGCGCCAGTTGCGGCCTCTATGGCGGCAGCTACATTGTCGCAGGCATTATGATCAGTAATAGCGATAATATCAATACCAAATTCGACAGCACGGCGGACAATATGACGAGGCGTCATTTCCACTGCGGCGCATGGCGACAACAGTGTATGAACATGCAAATCCGCAGTGAACAGCCGGCTCATCTCCCCTTAACACCTAAAGCGTATAATTGCCCGACAAACTCGAATACAGGAAGATCTGTAATCAATAGTGCGATATTTTCAGACTCAGCTTTCGCCAACGTATCCGCATCCGGCTTAGAGCCGCCTGCGATGACAATGGCAGATAAACCGGCCAGCGAAGCAACCGCCACGATGTTTTTATGGCCTTGCATCGTTACCCAGACGCTCCCGGCTTTGGCCTGCCCCATAACATTACTTAGCAAATCTGAGGCATAACCGCCTAAGACAATGGCGCCACTCGCCTCTTTACCTGCGACACATTTGACCGGCAAAGCGGAAAGAATGTCATGAACAGTCATTAGACCATCCTCCATCGAAGTATTTCACTGTAGTTACTATTTATTTAAAGAAGGAGGCAGTTTTTCTGCCAGACTAACCATTTCCTGCGCCAAATCACGAACTTTTTCTCTCAATTTAAAAACACAATCAGTCTCGCTGGCGATGCCCTGCGCGATATCCTCGGCCAGCGCCTTGCAACTCGGTGAGCCACAAGAGCCGCAATCGAGCCCGGGCAGGCGTCCCAGCGTCTTTTCCATCACTTCGACCTTGGAAATTGCCTGATAGATGTCATCATCCATGCGCATTACCGGTTGTGGCTCAATAGCTAAACGCCCGTCGTCCACGACGTCTCGATATACTGCTTCAAGCATTTCATCCTCAACAGGCACAGGCTGTTTTCCTTGAGCGCGATGCTGCATCCGCTCTTCAGCGACATAGCGATTTTCCACTGTCAGTGGGCCGCCAATACAGCCGCCGGCACAGGCCAACGCTTCAATATAATCCACGTGTTTTAGTTTACCAAGCGCTACCTGATCAAGAGCTTCGCTCACGCGGTGGATTTCATCGATTACCAGAGAATGAATTGGGGCAAGCGTAGATGCCTCACCACCAGAAACCGCCCAGCCTACACCGAGGTGGGTCGCACGGGGGCATGCTGGATCGGCAGGCTCAGTAGGCAAAGATTTGAGCAAATCGCCATAAATTTTGGATATAGCAATCGCGCCACTGATATGAGACTGTTCAGCGCCAAGCGGTTGCCTGACAGCTGTCATCTTGGCAGGGCACGGAGTAATAAACCATACACCAATATCAGATGGATTCAACCCCTCTCTGCGTCGAGCCAGTTCTCTGGCCAACTTAGCGGCGACTTCTACCGGTGCTGCAAACGGAACTAAATGGTCAATCAGCTCTGGAAAATTTACTTGAATCAATCGCACGACCGCAGGACAAGCAGAGGAAATGGCCGGACGGCAATAGCCGCCTTTCGCCAAATATTCACGAATCGCGCGAGATACAAACTCCGCACCACGAGCCACTTCGAACACTGCATCAAAGCCAAGCTTTTTCAATCCGCAAAGGATCGCCTCTATCGGCGTGTCTGCGCCAAATTGCGCATACAACGTCGGTGCGGGTAGGGCAATATTGTAACGAAATCGAGATAGATCCTCGATGGAGTCGGTTATCGCCGACTTAGCATGATTGGAACAGCGGCGTATGCATTCTCCGCAATCAATGCAACGCGATTCGATAATCTTGGCTTTGCCGCTGCGGATACGGATCGCCTCTGTTGGACAGCGCTTGATGCAACTAACGCAGCCTTTACAGCGGTCTGGCAGCAAGCGTACAGAGTGGAAATACTTTTTCACGCTTACACCACCCCTCCTGATTTAGCTGGCGACAGCTTTTAGTGCCGAATAGTCATAACAATTTGCGTGCCTTCGCCAACTTTAGATTGTATCGAGAATTCATCAGCGCAGCGTGCCATATTAGGCAAGCCCATACCTGCTCCGAATCCCATTTCACGAATATGATCAGGAGCGGTAGAATAGCCTTCTTTCATTGCCAGTTCAATGTTAGGAATGCCAGGTCCCTCATCCTCAACCGAAACTGTGGTGCAGTCAGGCTGAATATTGGCTCTAATTACACCGCGAAATGCGTGAATAATTACATTGAGCTCAGCTTCATAGGCGCTGATTGCGATGCGGCGGATAATCTCGGGACGGATGCCGATTTGTTGCAGAACTCGCTTGATCTTACTTGAGGCCTCGCCTGCTTTTTCAAAATCAGAACCGGTCAGGGGAAACTCAATCATAATTCCCGTTTCAGGCTTCACCGGGAATCACCCTTCTCGCACAGCCTTTGACGCCGTTTTTAAATAGGATGCCACAAGATTCAAACATTGGCAGGTCTGTCGCGAGTATAGGAATGCCTTTCGCTGCCGCCATCTGAATGAGCTCTCGCCCAGGACGTTTACCCCGAACAAATACGATAGCAGTTAAATCACTGATTTCTGCAGTCCGAACTACCTGAATGTTGGTCAGGCCGGTTAATAGTAACGTCTTCTCCTTCGTGTAGGCTAAGACGTCGCTCATCAAATCGGCGCCGCATGCAGTTTGGATCTCTGAACAAAGATGTTCGTCCCCCCAGACCACGTCTGCCTCAAGCAGTTTGCAAGCGTCTCCGAGAATCACCCGTTCTACCTCCCTGGCTATTGCCACAAAGATTGTTCGAAAATTCACAAACTTTTACATAAAAAATGAGAGGGCTTAAAAAGCCCTGCACATTTACTATGTATTATGTATTTCGCTCCACAATGTTTTTTTCCTGCTGCACATTATAAGAATTTTTCGTCTGTATTCCGACCTCTGCCTGCTTGACTGCAATGACAACGGCAAACAGCAACCAAGCCAGCATTGACAATTGAATGCTAAAGAGGATATGGTCAGTCAAACCGCTGACTGCAAGCCCCAAAATAGCGACAACCAAGCCTGTGAGCAATCCATGCACCCAAGCGGGATGGGATTCACGCAACAAACGAGCTGCGGTATGCGCATGGCAATACATGAAAGCGACAAATGCGCCTAGACCGGGAAGGCCTGTCTCTGCAGCCAAATGCAAATACATATTATGAGCATGGAAAATAACAGTGCTTTCATCATTAATGAAAAAATCATACTGCGGATATACCAGCCAATAAGCGCCCCAGCCGATACCAGAAAACGGGTTGTCGCCGATCATGGCCAGGGTACTATGCCACAGCGCCAGTCGCAGCGTAGATGAAGTGTCTGTTGGATGAAAGATTGAAACAATCCGACTGGAGACTTCACTAAAACACAGCATAACAGCAGGTCCGACAAGCAGCAGCCAAAGAATCCGCCGGTCATATAGGATTCCATAGGCGCCAATTACCACAGCCAGACTAACCCAGGCGCCGCGCGAATAGGTCAACACTAAACAACCACCAAGTACCATCACCAAGGCTAACATCGACACTTTCTGATCACCTGCTGTAAGCTGCAGCCCCAGCCCGATGGCAATCGCGATAATGGTAACCAAGAAACCGGCTAGCAAGTTGGGATTTTGCAGAGTAGAAAACACACGGACCTTCAAATCAGGAAATTGCTGCGCATCAACCCATTCAAAGGAATTGGCATCAACCCCGAGGATGTACTGGTAAAAACCATAAAGTGAGACGATAACCGCTGACGCCAGCAAAGCGCCAACTAAACGTTTGATTTGTTCAAAGGACTTAACATTATGGCTGACAAGATAATAAAGCAGAACATACCGCCCCATCAAATGGCCATAATTGTAAAAACTAAAGAATCGGTCAGGTGATGCTGCAATCGACAGCGTCCCAAACAAGATGAGCAGAGCCAAAATGTGATCAAATGGCAAACGGCCAAGCTCCCAGGTCCGGGAAATCAGCATCTTGCCAAACCAAATCAGCGAGCCAGTCACCAGAAAGGTGGTGGCGATATCGAGAGAAAGAGGCAGAAAAAAGACAACCGCCAGAATGGAAGCATCGATCAACAAATTTAGGCGGTCAAAGTTTGTCTGCGTATGTAGCGCTTTATTCACATTTACTCACCAACGCGTTCTAGTAACAGCATGCGGGCAAAGTTTTCAGCCAACTGCCTTATTCATTATAGCGAAGTGTGAGACAGTTGTCTACTTAGAGCCGCCTTACGTGCCTCGCCGACTTGATACAGAGAGCCAGCCACGCACACAATTCCGTCAGGACCGGCTAAATCCACAGCTTGCCGGATGCCTTCACTAACTGTAGTTGACACAATCGCCTGCCCGGCGGGAAATTGAGCTGCAACTGCGGCAGGCTCGGCGGCTCGCGGCGAATCTGGCTTGACAGTGACTACCCGATCTGAGTGCCTAACCAGCGTTTGACTTACTCCTGAAACATCCTTATCGGCTAAAATACCTAGCACAAAGACAACCGAGCGGTCGGGATATATTTCATCGAGTGTCAGTCGCAACGCTCTGGCACTGTCAGGATTATGCGCACCGTCAATAATTAGATCAGGCTTATGACCCAAAAGTTCAAATCGTCCCGGCCAAACTGCTAGCCGCAGGCCTGTTATCACCGCTTCTTCAGTCAGACGAGGTTCGCTCTTTCCTAACAAACGCAGGGTCATTAGCACCAGACCGGCATTTTCCGCTTGGTGCCTACCTAACAGCGAGATCGTATATTGACTCTCACTGCCTTCATTCTGAAATGTAATAAATTGCTGTCCATCGCGGATTCCCTGTGATTCGCACGAAAAGTTCTGTCCGGCAATATAAACGGTAGACCCGATCTCAGTCGCCTCAGACTGAATAACAGCTAAAGACTCACCTCGCGCGGCGGTAACTACCGGCTTGCCAGCCTTTATAATTCCCGCCTTGTGACTGGCGATATCACGCAAAGCTGGTCCTAACTTGTCTGCATGCTCGAACGTCACGTTGGTAATAACCGCTATTTCTGGAGTAATCACATTCGTAGAATCAATGCGCCCCCCCAAACCAGCTTCGATAACAGCGTACTCCACACCAGCAGCAGCAAAATAATGAAATGCAGCAGCGGTGATCAATTCAAACTCGGTTGGGTGTTCCAAGCCATCTGCTTCCATCGTGCTGGCCAAAGTAGCAACTGTCTTGATAGCGGTGGCAAACTCGTGCTGGCTGACAGTTTTTCCGTCAATGCTGATGCGTTCGGTGTAATCATCAAGATGCGGCGAAATATACATACCAGTCCGAAAGCCAGCTGCCGTAAGAACCGCAGACAGCATGGCAGTGGTTGAACCTTTACCATTCGTGCCGGCTATGTGGATGGAGCGAAAGCGGCGTTCAGGATGGTCTAGAAGCTCGAGAAGTTTTGTAATCCGGGCTAAGCCTAAATTAATGCCAAAACGCTGCAAAGAGGCTAAATAGTCTAAGGATTCTTCGTATGTCATGTTTGCCTCCTGTTCGAGTGTAAGAAAAACCGTCGTTATTTATGAAACTCTTCAGCATTTGTATTGCAAGGTTCATTAGCATCGTGCGCAGTCTTTGGCACGTCAACCGCAGAGTACGCGGAGAGCGCAGAGGGCACCCGCAGAGGGTTACGGGGCACGGTTTTAGTATAAGAAATACCATATTCGTTCCCTCTGTGTCCACTCTGCGGCCTCTGTGTACTCTGTGGTAAAACGTCGCCCCGGCACTTATACGTATAAAGACTTACAAACTAGCTAAATACTCCAGACGTTCTTCAATAGCGGCCAGTTTATCGCGGTATTCCTTTTGCTTGCCCTTTTCCTTCTCGATGACTTCCGCTGGGGCTTTGGCAACAAAGCTTTCATTGGCGAGTTTGCCGGCGACGCGGGCAACTTCCCGCTCCAAACCCTCCCGTTCCTTATTGAGACGGGCAGTTTCTTTCTCGATATCGATCAAGCCTTTCATCGGCAGATAGATCTCTACTCCGTTGACCACAGCAGCCATCGCGTTGTCAGGTTTCGCTTCTCCAGCCAGAATAACGGTTGGCTCCGACGCGGCCAATGTTCGGATATAGGCTTGGTTGGTAGTCAGTATAGCAGCAATCTCCGCATTGGCTGCCGCTAGCACAGCTTCCGTTTTCTTGCCAGGCGGAACATTAACTTCAGCCCGCATATTGCGAATAGCTTTGATCGAGTCCATCAATACTGTCATCGCCTGTTCAGCTGCAGCATCAGTCAATTCAGTTTGCTGTTTTGGCCACTCGGCAATTATTAGGCTCTCACCCTCATGCGGCAAATGCTGCCATATCTCTTCAGTCAGGAACGGCATGAACGGGTGCAGCAGCTTCATCGTATTACTCAAGACAAACCAGATGACATACTGTGCAGTCGCCCGATTTGCCTGGTCTTCCTTGTTATAGAGACGGCTCTTAGCCAATTCAATATACCAATCGCAGAATTCGTTCCAGATAAATTCGTAGCTTGCCCTTGCGGCTTCACCCAGTTCAAACTTCTCCAGGTTTTCCGTCACATCAGCCACTGTGCGGGCATAGCGACTGAGAATCCAGCGATCAGCCAGGGTGAATTCGCCAGGCGTTGCCTTTGGATCAAAGCCTTCGAGATTCATCATCACAAACCGTGAAGCGTTCCAAATCTTGTTGGCAAAATTGCGTGCAGACTCCACCCGTTCCCAGTAAAAGCGCATATCATTACCCGGCGTATTGCCTGTCACGAGTGTGAACCGCAGCGTATCCGCTCCATACTGCTCGATCACTTCCAGCGGGTCGATGCCGTTGCCGAGCGACTTCGACATTTTGCGGCCCTGCGAGTCTCGCACCAAACCGTGGATGAATACATGGCGGAAGGGAATTTCGTTCTGGAATTCAAGGCCCATAAAGATCATCCTCGCCACCCAGAAGAAGATAATATCATACCCTGTCACTAGCACGCTGGTAGGGTAAAACTGTTTTAACTCGGCCGTCTGATCTGGCCAGCCCATGGTCGAAAACGGCCAAAGAGCAGAACTAAACCAGGTATCGAGCACATCCGGATCTTGTTCGACCGCGCCGCCGCATTTGGCGCAGGCGGTAACAGTGGTGCGAGACACGGTCACTTCGCCGCACTCCTGGCAATACCAGGCGGGGATACGATGCCCCCACCAGATTTGACGTGAAATGCACCAATCCCGGATGTTTTCCAGCCAATTGGTGTAGACTTTAGTGAATCGATCAGGCACAAAGGAGATGCGGTCAGATGTAACTGCCTCGATCGCCGGCTCAGCCAGCGGCGCCATTTTGACAAACCATTGCCGGGAAATAAGTGGTTCAACAACAGTCGTGCAGCGTTGGCATTGACCAACAGCATGGCTATGATCAGCGATCTGCACCAAATAACCGGCGTCTTTCAAATCAGCCACTAAGGCTTTGCGGCATTCATAGCGATCCATGCCGGCGTATTTGCCGGTGTCGGCAGCCATCGTCCCGTCAAGGTTAATCACTACAATTTGTGGCAGGTTATGACGAAGTCCCATATCAAAGTCGTTTGGATCATGAGCAGGCGTAACTTTAACCGCTCCGGTTCCAAATGTCGGATCAACATATGCGTCTGCGACAATCGGCAGTTTGCGCCCAAGCAGCGGCAAAATCAGATTCTTGCCAACCAGATCTTTATAGCGGGCGTCATCTGGATGCACTGCCACGCCGCTATCGCCGAGAATAGTTTCTGGGCGAGTAGTGGCAACTGTTACATATTGTCCGTCTTCTCCCTCAACCGGATAGCGGACATGATACAAGTGGCCGGGGCGTTCTTCATGTTCCACCTCAATGTCGCTAAGCGCCGTGTTACAGCGCGGGCACCAGTTGGTGATGCGGTTTCCTTGGTAAATCAAGCCTTTTTCATAAAGACTGACAAAGACTTCGCGGACTGCCTTTGAGCAGCCTTCATCCATGGTAAAGCGTTCACGCTCCCAGTCGCAGGAAGCGCCTAACCGTTTAAGCTGGTTAAGAATCCGGCTACCATATTGTTCTTTCCAATCCCAAACCTGCTCAATGAACTTATCCCGTCCCAGATCATAGCGCGAGATTCCTTCTTTAGCGAGGTTCTCTTCTACTTTAATCTGAGTGGCAATGCCTGCATGGTCAGTGCCAGGCATCCATAACGTATTGTAACCTTGCATCCGCCGCCAGCGAATCAAGATATCCTGTAGCGTATTATCCAGCGCATGGCCCATGTGCAGTTGGCCGGTGACGTTGGGCGGCGGAATGACGATGCTATATGGCTGTTTCTCCGGCTCAACGGCAGCGTGAAAAAGGTGATTCTCTTCCCAGAAACGATACCATTTCTCTTCAACTGATTTTGGATCATAGACTTTAGGGATATTGTTTTCTTGTGCGTTGTTGGTTTCAGGTGTCTCTGATGTTGTCATGGTTCTTCCTCCTAGCCGCAATGCGACAAAAATATAAATGTAGACTTGCATTAAGTGGTTTTTAATTCCACCATGCTTAGTTGAATTTAGACTGAGGCTCGAAATCTACGATTTCGTTAAGCCGAAGGCTCCCTTTAGGGGATTCGAGCTACGGCCTGTTATCCCCGACCTAAAAGAGGGCGGGGTCTACAGGCCGTGCGAAGGACAAATAAAGCTCTTTCATCCAATAAGGACGAAAGAGCTTTTCTTCCGCGGTGCCACCTTGCTTCCCGGCTAACCGGGCGCTTAATGGCGGTAACGACGCCAACGGCCACGCCTACTGTATTCAGCGTAGCGGCTCTAAGACGACTTCTGCTGACCGCCAGAGAGACCTCACAACCAAAGGGCCTCCTCTCTGAGCCGGCGGGGAACAGCATACTGCTTCTCATCATAGCCTGTATAAATATATATGTTAAATATAGCTTTTACATTAAAAAATGTCAAGGACAGACGCCATATAGCTGACATGAGGCAGTGCCTAAGTTTACTGCCTTACAACACCAGTATCTGCAGTGGCAGCACAATTTCAGCATCATGTTCTGAAAAAAATCGTCACCGACTCTATGTTGTCGGCGACAAAGATAACCAGTAGCTAAGGGAAGGAACAAATCAACAAAAAGATAGGCAATTTTTACCTTAGTGTACATATCACAGTGAGTCTGCGATTTGTTCCAGGTGTTGTGCCATCGCCCGCAATTCTTCCTTCAATTTGTATTGCCGTTCCGTTGAGTGAGTCAGAATCAATGAACCGATCACTTCGCCATGGCCGTTGCGTATGCCGCAGCTCTGGCAATACAGGGAACGCCATGCAGAGACTTATCAAGAATGGTTTCTGTAAAATATGACAGAGTTGTTTCTGCTTCTACAGGCAAAACTCCTCAAAAATTGCCTTGCAGGAGTTTTGGAATGGTAAATATTTCTTCACAACAGACTAACTTCGTGCTTCTTCCAGTCTGGCCATAAACGTCGCTGCAGATGGCAAACTTTCAACCGCCCACCAAGGAGAACATTCTCGAAGTTGTTGCAGACTATATGTGCCTGTCGCCACTCCGAGTGTAAATGCGCCAATATCCTTGCCGCAACGAATATCATTTGGCGTATCGCCAATAACAAAAACAGATTGTATGTTTTGAGTTGTCATTGAGCGTGTTATAGCTAACGCGCCAGCTGCGACTTCATCGCGAGTTAAGTTGCAGTTACAAAAAGCGCTGTTGTCAAAATTGAAATAGTGATCCAAACCGAATTTGCGCAATTTGAGTTCGGCTCCCAAGCGACTGTTGCCTGTTAATAAAAGTGACATACAGTCACTTCGCTGGTGCAGTGCGTCCAGAATCTCGCGAATAGAAGGCAGAACCCGGCCCTCGCGGACATCAAGGTGATTAGGCAGCAATTGCTCATACCGTTTGGCCAGTGTTATCACCTCAGCCGGAGTTGCGCCGCGACCTGTCACAGTTTCAATGATTTCCGCCGCAATCGAGAAGTCTGTCATGCCTGATGTCTTGATTTGCGCAAAGTCCACTGGTTGAGACCATATCTCGGCAGTGGCCTGTTCGAACGCGTACAGCCCTGCTTTACCTGTTTTAATCAGCGTACCGTCAATATCCCAAAATAATATCTTCAGTTTAAAGTCTCCTTCCCATTATGTCGTCTTAGACCAATAGATTCTGACATGATTACAAAACTCCTGCAAAGATCACCGGGTCCCTTCAAGAAACTAATTCCCGCAAATAAAATAAGCAGAACTGCGGCGAATTTTACGCCACCGCAGTTTTTCTATTATTGACAAAGTTTTTTTGCTATTGTTGTCACATGTTTTCCTTGAAAATTTACTGCAGCCAGTTCATTGGCGCTAGGCATTCTTTCGCCCCCGCCGCCGGTGATTCGCGTTTGGGGATTTCCCAAAGCCAAAACACCTTTTCATAAACAAACACCTGCAAAGTCGTAAAACTTTGCAGATGTTTTCTCAAAATGTTTTTAACGTTGCATAGCCTGTTCAAGATCGGCAATTATATCAGCCGGGTGTTCAATCCCCACGGATAGCCGAATGAGGCTGGGCGTAACTCCCATTTGTATTTTTCGCTCAGCGGGAACAGAGCCATGTGACATCACATCAGGAAGATTTACCAGCGATTCTACTCCCCCGAGGCTGTCACCTAACACGCAGAGTTTCACTCCCGACAAAATATGGCGGGCGAGCTCTCCATCGCCTACATCAAAAGAAACGACATTACCGGCGCCGCTGGCCTGAGTCTGGTGCAGATGATAACCAGGATGATCTTCAAGCCCAAGGTAATAAACCTTCTTCACCTCAGGCCGTGACCGCAGCCATGCAGCCAATTCGCAGGCATTTTGTGACTGTCGGTCCATGCGCACGCCAAGCGTTTTGAGTCCTCTCAGCAATAGCCAGGAATCAAACGGGCCTAATACGCCGCCGGTCAAATTTTGCACATAATGCAGTTCTTCCGCAATTTTAGCATCTTTAGCTACCACCACGCCTGCCAACACATCGCTGTGCCCGCCAATAAATTTAGTAGCGCTATGAACAACGATGTCTACGCCAAGTTCAAGCGGGCGCTGTAAGTAAGGCGACATGAACGTATTATCTGCCACCGTTAGCAACCCTCGCTGTGATGCAAGCGCCGTTACGGCCCGAATATCGGTAACCATCAGCGTCGGGTTAGATGGAGTTTCAATAATCAATGCTTTGGTATTCGGCTTAATCGCGGCTTTAATATCTGCCAAATTCCCGAACTCTACATAGTCAACCGAAAGTCCGAAACGGCTAAAGATTTTATCCAGCACGCGCGAAGTTCCACCATATAGATTCTGACTGGCAATGACATGGTCACCGGCACGAAACAAATGGAAGACTGCTGTCAAGGCGGCCATCCCTGAGCCAAAGGCGAACCCTTGGGCTCCGCCCTCTAACAAAGCCATTTGCTCTTCCAGCGCATGGCGGGTTGGATTATTGCCTCGAGAGTACTGGTAACCACCTTGCTGGCCTACTGTATGCTGTCGAAAGGTCGAAGTCTGATAAATCGGCGTATTTACCGCTCCGGTTGCCGAGTCTCCTTCTACACCGTGGATGAGTAATGTTTCAAGACGCATGATTTTCCCCTCCTCAAATCTAATCTTATTCTACTGTCTTTTATCTTGTCAATGGCGGGAAGAGATAAGTAAATTCGCGTCCTTCACGCAGGTGTGACTAAGCGTAAGTAAAACGACCCGGCCTTAAACTCTTACAAATTCATATAGTCGCCGCGTTTTGCCCGCTGCGCTAAGACTGATGATCTCTTGCCCCTTTGCGTCACTTCCTCGAGCGGAATGTTTAGCTCGCGGGCCAGCAATTGTCTTACCCGCGAACCACAAAATGCTCCCTGGCATTTACCCATCCCCGCCCGGGTGCGCAGCTTAACAGCGTCAAGGGATTGCACCGGAATCCCCCGGTGCAAGCTGTCGATAATCTCTGCTTCGGTTACTTGCTCGCAGCGGCAGATGATATGATTCTCAGGATCAGGCGAATCAATCCGTCCGTTAAAATCAGCAGATTTTTTCCTGATGATTGGCTGTCGGCAGGGCTGGAAGGATGATTTCTTCACCAACTCGAGACCAGCCATTTCCAGGATATCCACCACTTTCAAAGCAATCGCCGGAGAAGCCGTCAAACCAGGAGAATCGATGCCAATGAGATTAATAAAGCCCTTAACTTTGCTTGCTTCGATGACAAAATCCGTTCGATTGGCAATCGGTCTGTTGCCGGCAAATGAAGTCAGCGCCTTTTTCATATCAAAGCCAGGTACCGATTTTCTGGCTGCAAGCACAATACGCCTGATTGTTTCCTCATCTGTTCCTACATCAGCCTTGTCGCCGATATCTTCGGCATTCGGACCGATCATCAAATTTCCGTGATAGGTGGTAGTCACCAAAATCCCTTTACCCAGTTCAGTCGGAACCTGAAAAATGACTGATTTAACAAGGTAATTCTGGTCTTTGTCTAATAGAAGATATTGGCCGCGGCGCGGGGTGATGCGAAAATCGTCAATACCAATCATGCTGGCGATTGCATCACTGTATACGCCCGCAGCGTTCACGACAGTTCTTGCCACTAGTTCGCCAGCGCTGGTGACAATCGTAAACCAGCCGTCAAACGGCTGTATGGCGGTCACTTCAGTGTTAAGCCGCAGTTCGACGCCATTTTCCACAGCATTTTCCGCCAAAGCGATGACAAACTCATAAGGCGACGTTACACCCGCATTCTCGCAGTACAAAGCGGCTTTTACTTCTCGACTGAGATGTGGCTCCATCTCTCTTGCCTGTTCGCCGCTGATAACACTTAAGCCCTGTACTCCATTTCGCAAACCCTGATTATATAGCTTTTCGAGTTTCGCGACGTCCTCTTCCCGGAATGCCAATACCATCGACCCAGTCTGTCTATAGCCGAAGCACAACTCCGCGTCAAGCTGCTGATACAAGCGATTACCGGCAACGCATAATTCTGCCTTGAGGCTGCCGGATTCATCGGAATATCCGCCATGAACAATGCCGCTGTTAGCCTTAGAGCAGCCGCAGCTTACATCCGCTTCCTTCTCCAGAACACAGACTCGTAGTTTGTAGCGCGACAATTCTCTGGCAATATTCATGCCAACTACACCTGCTCCGATAATGCAAACATCATACATTACGTTCCACCTCCTAATTAGGCAACAAGAATAATTTGCGTAAACAAAAGACAGAAAAGGCATAAGGTCATATTCCACTACAAAACGTTCTACGAAAGATTCCATAAACCTCCATAAAAGAGATAAACACTTGTTTAGCAGAACTTTTCTCAGTCATTAATGCGAACTTTATTCAACCATCTGCGAAATACGTTTCCTAATCATCAGAGGTACAGGTATGACGCGTTAGAATAAGTTGTTAGTTAGTGTGCTGCCGCCAAACTGTGCCTTCACTCATGGTCACAAAGGCTTTATCTGTATCCCCTTAGATTTCACTTAGGGTGGCGATTTGCCTTCCCGGCCAATGCAGCCAAGTAACACTACAATCTAGGCAACAGCAGCAAGCCGCCAAATTAAGCCACCACGACACGAAGTATCCTTTAGCTGCAATTTCAGGTTTCCTAAAAACATAACACTCCTGCCAATTCTACAAAATTTGGCAGGAGTGTTCGCCGTCACCAGTGATATGGTTCTCCGTATCACTGGTGACGGCGATTTCTTCAGTCCGAACGCAGACTAGAGAGGATCATCAGCAATTATATTTTAAACAAATTTTCAGACACCTTGGGAGTCCACTACTATACTTGTAAATTCCCTGCTAATTTCAGGGTCAAACTGCGTCCCGCTTAACTGCGCAATCTCCCCAAGAGCCCTATCAGACGTAAATGGTTTGCGATAACACCTTATGGTAGTCATTGCATCATATGCATCGCATAGTGCCAACATCCGACTTAAGAATGGTATTCTCTGGCCTTGAAGTCCATAGGGATATCCTTTACCATCAACCCTTTCGTGATGATACCGAACTGCTTCGGCAATTTTCTCGAATCCGCTGATTCCCGAAAGCATCTCTGCTCCGACACCAGGATGCCGCTTGACAATAGCGAACTCACGCTTCGTCAGCCGCGCTGGTTTGTTCAAAATGATCTCAGGAACGCCAATTTTACCGATATCATGCATCACGCCAGATAAATATGCCAAGTTTATCTCTTCCCTAGAGAACGCAAGGTGTTCCGCAAAATCGACCATTAATTTTGCCACACGTTCACTATGTTTCCCATTGCAACTATTTCTGGCGTCTATCGCTTTGGCGAATTTAATAAAGCTTGTAAGTTCGTTTGTCAATCCCCCCACTTCTGACATCCTGCTTCTCTCATCACTATCATTTCTTCTTGACTGAAAAGTTTGTCCAAATCCAAAATGATCAACAACCGCTTATCCACTTTGCCGATGGATCTGATAAACTCATTGGACTGCGCAATTCCGTTGGCTGCTTCTATTAAAGTCTCTTCCAGTCGTATTACTTCTGTAACCGCATCAACCACAAGCCCCATGTCCTGCCCTGCCGCTTCCACGATAAGCGCTTGTTTATCAGAGTTTTTTGCAGTCAGTAATGCAAACTTTCCTGCCAAATCAATAATAGGAATTACTTTGCCCCGAAGATTTATAATTCCGTCCACATATCCGGGCGTATTAGGCAGTTTAGTAGCGCCGTTATAGCGAATAATTTCTTTGACCTGCGATATAGGAATGGCATATTCTTCGGTTGTTAACTGAAAAACAACTAATTGTTCAGATGCCACGATTTACCACCCAGCCTTTCATACAAATACTAAACCTGGAACTGCCTGACGGCTGTCTGGAGATCCTGGGCCAGCTTGGCAAGGCTTTGGCTCGAGGCTGCGATTTCCTCCATGGAGGCTGATTGTTCTTCTGTGGCCGCCGATACCGTTTGTGATTTCCCGACGGCTGCTTTAGTATGTTCGTCAATCTGTTTCACAGACGTCACAATGTGCTGACTGGCACCGGCCATCTGCTGCGTGGCTGCAGAGGTCTCCTTCATCTGTTCAGATACTTGCGTTACCAACGTCGCAATTTCCTTAAATGCTTGGCCTGCCGTTGTTACAACTTCTGTCCCAACCTTAACCTCGCGAGTACCTTCACTCATAGCGACAACGGCTTTATCTGTGTCCCCTTGAATTTCGCCAATCAGGGTGGCGATTTGTTTTGCCGCATCTTGTGATTGCTCTGCCAACTTACGAACTTCTTCCGCTACAACAGCGAACCCTCTGCCTTGTTCGCCCGCTCTGGCGGCCTCAATAGCGGCGTTAAGCGCCAGTAAGTTTGTCTGCCCGGCGATCCCGGATATCGTATCGACAATCTGCCCGATTTCTTTCGATCTCTCGCCCAGCTTAGCAACAACTTGTGCGGAATTGTTGACAGTCTGTTCAATGTGCGCCATTTGACTGACCGCCTTCTCCACAGACTTATCGCCTTCCCTTGCCCTTTCGGCCGCTTGAAACGAATTGCCGGCTACCTGATTGGCACTAGCGGCCACTTGTTGGATGCCAGCTGACATCTGCTCTACCACGGCGGATGTTTCATCTACTGCAACCAAGCTCTTTTCTGCGCCCTGTGCAATATCGCTAATTGATCCGGCGACTTGAGTTACAGCCTGAGCTGACTGTTCAGCGCTGGCGGTCAATTCCTCTGAAGAGGCGGCCACATGTTCAGCCGACTCATGGACCTGTTTAAGGATTGTACGGATACTACCCCGCATGGTTACCAGCGCATCGGCTAATTGGCCAACTTCATCTTGTCTAAGCATCTGGCGCGGTTTATCACGAAAATCTCCGGCTGCGAATTCTTCACAAGCTGATACCATAAAATTTAAGGGTTTTGTGATCATCCTGGCAATGAAAAACCCACTTAGACCTAATATTAAGAATGCTGCCACAAGGAGTCCAATCGTAATCTGCGTAGCCTTTGCGGCTGCTGCTTGGGTGTCAGCGTCCATTTGTGTTGATAGTTGCGCATAATAATCGGAAAGATTATTTAAATTGTCAGTAGTTTCAGTGGCTAGCGCATCTACACTCGTAACATATATTGCATAAGCCTCCGCATTTTTATTTTCTAGTGCTAAATTTATAACTTGAGCCCTGACCTCGCGATACTTCTGTAAAGACGATTTCGTTTTAGCCAATAATTCCTTGGCTTTGGAATCCAAATGAGACTTTTCAATTTCTACGAGATTATCATTAAATCTTTTTGCTCCATCATCAATTGTCTTTTTTAACGTTTGATTTTTTTTCGCATCCGTAGTGAGCATCAATTCCAGTACTGCTGCATTCAGTCTATTAACAATTGCACGGTTTTCATTTAAAAGCTTAACGGGCAGCAATCGCTCCGCATACATAGTGTTCATATCCTTGCTTGCCTGTTGGAGATAATAATACCCAATACCTCCCACAGCACCTAATGATATGAATGCGACAAGAATTAAGACACCTAATTTCAGGCTTACTTTCATGTTATTAAAGAAGTTCAACGTATTTCCCCCTTTTTTAAGATTATATATTTTTATGAATTTTATGTAACTTCAACAGTGAGAACTAAAAGGCATTTGCTAAAATGGATAATTTTTCGACAAAAAACGCGCTTATTGTTATCTGCTTAGGATAACAATAAGCGCGTGCGGAATTTACATGTCAGTTTACAATTTTTCTCGCAATTTTTTCAATTTTAATGCCACGGCAATATTCAGCCGTTCCTCGGGGTCATCTATTTCTAATTGCAGTAATCGTTTAATTCTAATTTTCCGAAAGGCTAACGTTTTAGGATGGATATGCAAACGTGCTGCCATTGCGTTCATAGAATCTCCAGATATAATTTCCTGCAAGGTCATAAACCATTCTTCGTTTCTTGACGAAGGTCTTTCTAATAGAGGGCCTAAATAATCTTGGATAAACGCTATTCCCGCAGTGGACTTTGCTTGCTCGATAAGAAGTCGATTAACTCCTAAATCTCGCCAATGGTGTATGTATTTTTCAGGATGAAAAACTGGTCCAACCCTAACCGCCTCGTATGCTTGTGTATATACAGTTTTTATTTCCGTATGTGTTGTTGAAACTCCAATCATATAATGAATGCCGCGAAAAACATCCTTGATGACATTCGAAATTTTCTCCACCCATGTTGCATCGTCGTGAATTGATCTAGCACGTGATTTTTTTGAACTATGGTGCAAGATGACAATGCCATGTTCCGTATGCCAGGCTAATCCTCCCAGACGAGCATAGATCAGGTCTACTGCTGTGTCAACCCAAGCCTGCCACTCTTCCAAATCCTTCTTTAAAAACTTTAGCCGGTCATCCGAGCAGTCAAGTACGACCATACAACAAACCAAAGGTGGCGCTATCTGCAGGCCGTTTTCTTCAGCCATACTAAAAAACTCTTCCTCTGTAATACGGTTTTCTATCACATCATCTAACATTTTGTCACGTTGGCGCCGCTCATACATTGTTCTTGCTAATGCTTCTGCACGCCGACGCGCAGTGATGTCGATGCCAACGGTTACAACACTTGCTTGCCCGGTCACAGCATCTTTCTGGAAGCAGTTCATCCACTCAATCCAAACTCTTCGTCCATCTTTTTTCGTAACTTCACATACAATCTTTTTATAGTTTGCCGAGTTGTCAAATAGGTCTTTATAATATTTCCACAAGTTACGCCCTGTGCTTTCGAATTCTGGCAGCAGAGTGTCTTTAAGAGTATAGCCTATCAAATCCGATGACTGATAACCCAAAAAATTGGAACCAAACTTATTAATAAACAATATCCGCCCTGTTTCATCGACGTTCATAATGATGATCTGTGCATCTCCAATAATGTCCCGATATTTCTTTTCGCTTTCACAGAGAGCTTCAGTAGCGTCATAGACAAGCCCGACGATGCACTTTTGGCCATCAAAAGCCCCATATTCCACAAACAATCGATACGTAATGATTTGACCGGTTTTTGCACATAATTTTGACGCGAAATTCTCTACTTTTCCGTCTTTAGATAACATATTCACAAGTGTTTCGCGGTCTTGTGGGCAAGCCCAAATGTTCAGTTCGGTAGTTGTTTTACCGATGACCTCTTTTCGTGTGTATCCGAAGGTGGTTAAATATTTTTCATTAACCTCTATGACTCGATCATCCACCAAGGAAGTCAGGATGACAGCGAGGCATTTGATATCTAAAAGCTGCTGCACTGAGTGTATCGACCCTCTTCTTTCGGAACCCTTCATTCGGATAACTCACACAATTTCAGATTCATCTTGGTAACTGTGCCATTCGAGGATCCTCCTAAAGAGATAACGTCTTTCCATTATCCCGAAGTCTACTAGCTAAAATACCCATGACCTACTGCTGTAAAGTAAGTCATAGGTATTTCTGCATTTCAAATGCACGCCCTCGCAGAACCGGACATCTATTACAGTAGGCTCGCTTACCTACTTCACGAAACAGTATTTGCCTATCAGTGCCGCGGCACGAGCAGGATGAAAATACCTCACCGGCACCGCTTAGCTAATTCTATCCCCGCTTCTTCAGGGGGCAGCCCCCGTTTTCACTTCTCCAATCAAACGTCTGTCCAGTAATTAATCATATACTTTATTTAAATAATTGCCAAGAAAATTTTTCTAAAAAGCCTTTGCAGTCCCAGAACATATGTTCTATAATATAAATAAGTGACACCTAGCCGCTCGTAGACTAAGGCCCGAAATCTATGATTTTGTTAAGCCGGAAGCTCCCTTTTCGGGGCACTCGTTCATGTAAGGAAGCCTTAGAGTGATTTGGTCATCGGATAAATAAGGAGCTGTTCTGCGTGGATGTTTTTGACAAGTTGAAAATCTTGACCGACGCAGCTAAATATGATGTTGCTTGCACTTCCAGCGGAGTGAATAAAAAGGCGACAGCCGGAGGAATTGGCAGCGCGGCAGCCAGTGGTATTTGTCACAGCTTTGCCGGGGACGGGCGCTGCATTTCATTATTAAAGGTGCTGATGAGCAATGCTTGCACCTATGATTGTAAATACTGCGTTAACCGTAAATCAAATGACACGCCGCGGGCTTCCTTCACGCCACGCGAATTGGCAGAGCTGACCATCAATTTTTATCGGCGCAATTACATAGAGGGACTTTTCTTGAGCTCTGGTGTACTGAAAAATCCTGACTATACCTCAGAGCAAATGATTGAGGCGCTGCGCATCCTGCGGCAGGAATACCGGTTTTCCGGATACATCCACGCAAAAGCCATTCCCGGGACAGACAGCGCGCTAATCGCCCAGCTTGGCATGTTGGCAGACCGCATGAGCGTAAATATCGAGCTGCCTTCCCAACGCAGTTTGCAACTGCTTGCACCCGACAAGTCAAAGCATTCCATTTTGGCGCCGATGGGATATATCAAAAATCGGATACAAGAGAGTTCCACAGATATCATCAAGTATCGGCATGCGCCAAAGTTTGTTCCTGCCGGTCAGAGTACCCAGATGATTGTCGGCGCTACGCCAGACACCGATTGGCAAATTTTAAATTTAACTGAAGGTCTTTATAAGAAATATAAGCTTAAGCGCGTCTTTTTCTCTGCCTATATGCCTGTGACCGAAAATGCTCTGCTACCGACCCTAGATACCAAACCGCCACTTTTGCGAGAACACAGGCTTTATCAGGCTGACTGGTTGCTGCGATTTTATGGCTTCGCGGCAAACGAGCTCTTAGACAAGAATAACCAAACTTTTAATCCCTATATCGACCCTAAATGCAACTGGGCGCTCAATCATCGGGAATTCTTTCCGGTGAACATAAATCGAGCCCCCTATGGTGACTTACTGCGGGTGCCGGGCATCGGTGTAAATAGCGCAATGCGAATTGTTACAGCCCGCCGCACAGCTACCCTCAGTCTCAATGATTTGAAAAAGCTGGGGGTTGTCCTTAAGCGAGCGCAGTATTTTATCACCTGCGGCGGCAAAGCCGCGGCCGACTTGAAAATCTCGCAGGATGCGGTGCTGCGGTCGTTACTATCTGAAAAGACGTTGGCTATGGTTCACCAAAGCTTCCCCCTACAGTCAACGTCAGAACAGCTCTCTCTATTCGAGCAACCATTGATGATCCAGTCGTCTATATCATCACAGGAGGACACACGAAAATGCTTAGCAATTCCAATCTGATGTATCGTTATGATGGAAGCTTTGACGGACTGCTGTGCTGCGTGTTTGAAAGTTATGATAAAAAAGAGATTCCAACCGATATTCTTCTGCCAGACACACCCCAGACCCTACTTTTCCCTGCAAAAGAGATTACGACTGATTTTCAAAAATCAAACCGGGTGCTTGCTTCTATTCCAAAGAAAATGGGCATTGCTGCATTAGACTTCGTACGGCATGCCTTTTTAACCTGTCTTACTCAAAAGGAACTTCACATCTTGTTATTCCTGCGCATGGGCTACCGCTGCGGTCCGTCGGTGATGAGCATGCTGACTGACGATGTGGTCAATACGCTCAATAAAGCTGTCAAGCACTTGCACAATGAAAGTCACCTGCTGAAAGGCTTTCTGCGTTTTTCTGTCTGCAACAACGTCCTCGTGGCTGAAATGGAGCCGAAGAATTACGTACTCCCCCTGCTCACGCAGCATTTCTGCGAACGCTATCCGGAAGAACGTTTTTTAATCTATGATAGAACTCATGCCATGGCACTAGCATACCAACCCTATCAGTCTGCCGTTATCCCCATTGATGCTCTCGAGCTGCCCGAACCAGATGAGCAGGAACAATCTTTTCGCGACCTGTGGCGACTTTTCTATGATACGATCGAGATTCAGGGACGTCACAATCCTACCTGTCGCATGAGTCATATGCCAAAGCGTTACTGGAAATACATGACCGAGTTCGGTTCTGCACAAACAAAGTCTCTGCTAAGATTAGAAGGCTCTGGCGATTCTTTTGCAGGACGATAAGAAACATAAAATGCCCATGACCTACTGTTAGCAAAGTTGGTCATGGGCATTTTACTTTATCAAATATTCTTTCTTGCTAAATCATCGACTAAACACGAAACTTACTAACAGCTTCTTGGAGTTCCTGGGCCAAATGGGCAAGACTCTGACTAGATGAAGCAATTTCTTCCATCGAAGCTGATTGCTCTTCTGTAGCCGCTGATACTGTTTGGGCTTCCCCTGCCGCATTTTTACTTAGTTCATCGATTTCTTTCACTGATGATACAATTTGCTGACTTCCACTTGCCATCTGCTGAATGGCAGCGGAAATCTCTTTCACTTGACCTGAGACTTCTGTCACCAGAACCGCTATTTCGCTAAAGGCATGACCAGCGGTCGTCACAACCTCTGTCCCAACTTTAACCTCACGTGTACCGGCGCTCATAGCAACAACGGCTTGGTCTGTGTCTCCTTGAATTTCGCCGATCAGCGTAGCGATCTGTTTCGCCGCATCTTGTGATTGTTCGGCAAGCTTACGGACTTCTTCGGCGACTACAGCAAAGCCTCGTCCTTGTTCTCCAGCTCTTGCAGCCTCAATGGCGGCGTTAAGCGCTAGCAGATTTGTCTGTCCGGCAATTCCTGATATAGTATCAACAATCTGTCCAATTTCCTTGGATCGCTCACCGAGCTTGGCAACTACTTGCGCAGAATTATTGACTGTCTGTTCAATTTGGGTCATTTGGCTAACAGCTTTCTCAACAGAATTGCCGCCTGCTTTAGCCGTTTCAGCAGCTTGAGTCGACTTTCCTGCCGCAAGGTTAGTATTGGCAGCCACTTGTTGGATGCCAGCCGACAATTGCTCTACTACTGCCGTCGTTTCATCAATCGCATGAACTTGTTTGTCAGCTCCAGTTGCCACTTCGCTGATCGATACCGCTACTTGATTTGCTGCCATGGCTGATTGTTCGGCGCTGGCAGTCAGCTCTTCTGAAGAAGCTGCAAGCTGTTCGGATTGATTATTCACCTTGGCGACCAGCTCTCGCAAATTCGTCCTCATGTCCCGGAAGCCTTTCGCTAGTTGGCCGATTTCATCTTCTGAAGTAACTTCTGCCACGCGCTCCCGTAAATCGCCCTGAGCTAAGAGTAGACATTCGTCCCTGATCACCGTAATAGGTTTAGCGAACCGTTTAGCGATGATGACAATAGCGACTACGGTGATAAGTAAAGCTACAATACAAAGTATCAGCATCGTTCGGGCCAGAGTATCAGTTTCCTGGGTGGCTTCTGCTTTGGGGGCTGCAACCGTCATCACCCAGCGTTGACCGCCTGGTAAGTCGACCGGCGTGACTACCGCGATCCTCGTAATGCCGTCAACAAAGGCGTATTCTCCCAGCATCTGTTTCCCCGATTCGGCTGCCGCCTTAAACAGATTGATCAGACGGTCGTCAAGTTCGCTCTGCTGCAGCTTAAGTTCAGCATTGATCTTCTTCTCGCGAAGGTTTAACTTTCCGACAAGCTCAGAGCTGTCGGGATGGGCAATAATCGTGCCGCCATCATCGGCGAGTTGACCGTACCCTGTATCCAAAAACTTCAGTTCCGCAATCGCAGCGCTCAGTCTTTCCATAGAAAATGTTCCGATCAGGACCCCGGACAACTGTCCATTGTTCATAACCGGCACAGCCAAAACAACAGCAAGTTTACCGGTTGCTTTGGAAACTAATGGATCCGAGACAACTAATTTCTTTGTGGCAATAACCTTTTTAAAATAATCGCGCTCGCTGTATGTAGCGGTCGCTCCCGTGTTGACAACGCCTGAACCATCAGGCGAAGCGAAAATAATGACATCAAAAGTGCCAAGCCTTTTTTGAGCCTCCGCCATGACAGTAACAATTTGGCCCTTATCACTACCTGTACGGATAATTTGGATATTAGCTAGATCCTCCAGTTGCGATATCAGAAGTTCCATATCACTATACACCCGCTGACCGTAATCTGCTCCCACCGCCTTGGCTGTGGCATCAATACTTCTTGTTAATGATTGATGTGAGAGATAATAGCTAACCCCGGACAGCACGCCTAATACCACGATAATAAGGGGCAACAAGATAAATAGTAATCGGGTTTGTATGTTTTTGATTTTCATTTTTATAACACTCCTTACATTGGTCAAACTTTACTACCCAGGACTACTTTGCGATATCCATTATTTCAACTGTTTTATTTTCTCGCAGATCTAAGTAAGTGCCATCTACCAATTTTATGGTTGGTTTACTAGTAAAAAGATCGTTCAGATACACGACCTCGCCCTTTTGCCCGTTACTCAACAATACCATACTACTTGACAAGTAATTTTTGATGTGACGCAAAAAAGTTAAACACAATAACGGATCCAGTTGTGTATACATCTGTTGAACGATTGTTTCTGCGGCACAAAAAGGGCTTAGCCGCTTGCGATATATTCTATCACTAGTCATCGCATCATAAATGTCTGCAATCGCAATGATTTTAGCATAGTAGCCTATTTGATTTTCAGTTAACCCGAATGGATAACCGCTGCCGTCAATGCGTTCATGGTGTTGCAAAACCCCGATTTTAATTTCGGCAGCAATTTGGTCAGATTGCAATAACAGTTCATACCCCTTAGAAGGATGGGTCTTAATCGTTAACATCTCTCGGTCGGTAAGCCTGCCTGGCTTATTCAAAATTTCTGTAGGAATTGATACTTTGCCTATATCATGTAAAAGGCCAGCCGTAACTAAATCTTTCAAATTCCCCTTAGTCATACCTACCAATTTTCCTAAGATCCCAGAGATGATGGAGACATTAATCGAGTGTCGATACGTATAATCGCAGTGAACTTGGATTCTCTGGAGGTAACCAATGGAGCAGCGTGCATTAATTAAAGGTCCGATGTGCGAATCAACCAATTTAGTAATTAGTGTTAGAGGAAGCTGTTTTGAAAAGCGAGCCGTTTCAAAGGCATGCTTAAATGCCTGCAAAGTTTCCTGGTAGAACAAGTAATAATCAGTTTGATTACTGATCTGCGCTTTATCTCCGGAATCCGCCTCTGTGCTCAACCAGTTGTCACAAACGACATCAACAAAAGGAATCCGCCTCTTTAGTAGATAATAAATTTTTTGGTTAGTGAGCTGAATTCCGTGCGTAAGGAGAACTTGTCCATCTTTTGTGACAATATCATTCGCCAGAACCATACCTGGCCTAGCGGTAAAGATAGACAATTTCCTAGCTCGCCCCATCTAATTTCACTTCCATTCTAACTAATAATTCGCACCTTTTTCTTCTGGTTTAAGAATTACACAATTCTCTTATTGCCTAATCCACACTTCAGCTTACAGCTTGGACTCCGGGTGGAAGCCGAGGATCTTCTAATTGAGACGATTCATCTTTTGACTGTCGGAAAGAAATTACTTGGTTTCTTCCTGAGTTTTTACTCCCCTTTACGGTAGCGAAAGTCTTAGAGTGGCTTGCTATCTGGAAATTAAAATGCACCTAGTCCGTAAACTAGATGCAAATTTGCTTTTACCTAGAATGGTTATTCCAGGCCACAAACAGCATAGTTGTTTCTGATTCTGATAAAGAGCTCTCCCTTTACCTTCCGCTAAAACGACTGGGTATCCTCCACTGCACAAAATGTAATAAAATTAGCACCAGTCGACAGACTGGTGCTAATTAATCAGCAACCTGGCAGTCGTAGACACTTGTCCGTAGACCCATGGCTTTGCGTCCTTACCTTTCGGTAAGTTTGCCCAAGTATGTAGTAATATATGGTACTTAACAAGTTCATATTTTATCACGAAAATTCAGATTGTCAAGCACTCCACTATTATTTCCCGTTACTTTTTAAGAGAAACAACCATTTCTCCCGAATACAGCGGCGAAATGGTTCTTTTATTTTCAAACCGGCACGTTTGATTAGCACTTACCTACTTCACCGATACACTAAACAAAGCACAATAATCGTCAATCAGTTCAGCTGCCCGAACAGGGTTGAAAATACCGCACCGGCACGGTTTAGCTAATTCTATCCCCGCTTTCTCGGGTGTCAACTCCCCTTTTTTCACTTTTCTGATCAAACGTCTGACCAGTCCCTGGGCCACCATTCCATGGCCACACATGGTTGTCACCTGAGAGATATCTTCTTCCGGCATTTTTTCTGTTTTCCCCAGGACACCAAGTGAATGTTCGACTGCATGGGGTTTGACCCCTGCCTGTGCACAGCACTCGAATAATTTATCAAAAAGGCCGGATACCGTAAGAGACATACCCAGCTCAGCCTCTTTAACTTCCCTCAGTAGGGCGGTAAGATCATTGGCATCAGCTAAAACGACATGGGTACTGCTGATAGTAAGATTTTCATGCAGATCATCGTAATCGGTAACAAACTGGTTTCCCAGTTTAACATCCCCGAGATTAACCGGATGATGTTTGTGAGCTATCCGCAAAAACTTCTGCAGTTTGGGTCTGGCTCCGTCATGATTGAACCCGCGGGCCGGCATGGCATGCATAGGAAAATCGTTGGCCAAATTTTCCGGCGTACCCCGCCGGTGTAACGTATGCGACATAAGCTAAACCTCCTTCGCCAGTGGTCGGCCAAGACCGGTATTCATCTTACCATTAGGCAGGACTGGCCAGTTCAGAGAGCGCAGAATGGGAAGCGTAGGAATTGAATTATCCTCGTCGAGAACGGTAATCAAGTCCACGCTGAAAACGCAGTCAACTTGGCTGGCTATCCCGCGAATAGTTTCTAGTACTTCAGCCATTTTCTCCAGCGGTACAAGCATTTCAATAATCGCAGAAAGGACTGTTTCGTTCTTCACTTCATCTTTAAAAATACCGGTCTTCGGATCAGCCATCAACCTTGTACACGGATTGTTAGATTCAAACTCCACTCCCAGACTTGCCAGCGCTGTAGCTACTTTTTCGATATCGGAAAAGCGAGCGCCGACACTTGGCCGCCCCATCTCGCAGGAGATGCCGACAAAACCGCGTTTGATCCGCCCAGTTATCTCATTCGTCTTTATCTCTTCCGTACCCCGCCCGGCCACTTTGGTTTCGCGATGTTCCACCGTTGGGTCGCTAAAAGCTGACCGGATGGTGCGTGGCCACTCATAGTTTGGCATAAACAAAGCGTCTGCGGAACAAACAGCCGCTCGTAAACAAACCCCACAGTCAACACAGTCGTCTTCATCAATTTCATAATACAGCTTCGAATTCTTCGGATTACGCCGCCGGGACGATATATTGCCCAACGTACAGAATTCAATACACTGCCCGCACCCGGCGCACTTATCTTTATCGATCCGCATACCGTCCCTCCTATAATGTTAACAAGTCAACGAAGCTAAATGATGCTCCAAGCGGCGCGTACCTCTGCAGATTGGTTGAACAAGCGACAGCGCCGGCCAATACTCCTGCCTGCCTGATATCTCCGATCAATAAAACGCCTTTCAGCACATTGTCCCTAAGTACAAGCCGTTTATAAAGGTTCTCGTTGCGCACAGCCACAATCTCATCTCCGTCACTGCCGGTGACATCGCCGGCTGAAACCAATGGGATACCTGCTATTTCTACACTGTTCATTGTCAGATAGCCGTGATACGGTGTTGTATCACCTGCCATATTACGGGCGGCAACCTCCCCTTGCTCGACAGCCGCTGGCCAGGTAGCTGATACAATCGACTGTTTGCTGATCAGATCAGTCACTTGAGCGACATCACCAGCCGCATATATATCTCTTTCTGAAGTTTGTAGATATTCGTCCGTGATAATACCAGCAGCTATTTTGATGCCAGATGCCTGTGCCAAATCGGTATTAGGTCTGGTACCAGCGGCAACAATCACCATATCGCACGCCAGTATCTTCCCACCCATCCTCACGCCAATTACGCTGCCGTTACGTGTCTCCACAGCATCTACCTGAACACCGGTAAGCAAATCCACCCCTGCCGCGCCTAGGCCGGTCTCAACGATAGCTGCCCCGGCTTCATCAAGTTGTTGCGGCAGCACTCTATCCATTCTTTCAATCACAGTAACTCGCAAACCGCGCTTTGTTAACGCCAGCGCTGTTTTTAAACCAATCAAGCCTGCTCCAATGACAACGGCTGATTTCGCAACAGCCGCCGCAGCTATTATCCCGGCAGCCTGAGCCATGGTCCATAAGCTATACACACCTCGGGCAGTAATTCCCTCCAGCTTTGGGGCAACAGGGCGCGCCCCTGTCGCCAGCAACAGTTTGCGGTAGCCCAGCCGCTGTCCTGAGGAAAGCTCAACAATCCGTTCATCCGGGAGAATCCGGGTTGCATAATGGCCCATGATACAGCGTATCTCTTTAGCCTTAAATTGCTCAGCCGTCTGCAACACAGCATCTTCCGGCCGGTATTTGCCGGCGACAATGTCTGGTAAGTCAATGCGGCTGTAAAAGCAGTCAGTTTCATTGGTCAGCACCGTAATCTGAGCATTATTATCCAGTTTTCGCAGTTCATTAGCGGCCGCTGTGCCAGCCGTGCCTTGCCCTATAATAACATACATCAATCAGCCCTCCGGCTATCTAGGAGACCGTTGCAAAAGTCCATCTACGTCGTCACGACTGCGTTTGCTTGCTTGCGTACCCTTATGTACGCGGCGCCGCGCAAGCCTCGCTGTTCCTAGCATCTGAAGCTTTTTCAACTAGTCTCGTTACTCGTTGGAAGTCTGTTGCTTTTGCAACAGACTCTTATTGCTAGCTGTTTCGGCCAGAATCTGCAGCATTTCCGCCGGTTCTGCCAGCGGCATAACCCGTGCGCCGACTTTGGCGAATAGTTCTGTATTCAGCCACTCGGTGGTCGCACTGTCGGCAAAAACAGGATCAAAACCCATCCATGAGTCAATACCGGCGACAGCGAAACTAATCGCGGTTGCCAGCACTTTATTGTGATTGACCTCAGGGAAAATAGCCGCTAGTGGTATATTGTTTTGCTTTAGGCATTTGGCCATTCTTAGGAATTCCCCGGCGTCCTGACATGAGCCAACATTGATAACAGGCGGAATTCCATCTGGCAATACACTTTTCAACTTGTACTGACCATCATTCCAATCCGGCTGGCACATTCCCGCTTTTGCCAAGGCAACGCCTGCGCAACCGGACGATACAATCAGATAACCTGCTTCGATAAAAGCAGTCGCAAGAGCAACCGGCTGCGAATCCTGCGTGTTGGTAATGCTGCCGCAGCCTCCCAGATAAACAACTCCTTTTATCTTCTCGCCAGCGTGTCCTTCAGTCAGTAGTTCGAATAGCCCTGCGGTATTGTCCGCAGTATAGCCAGCATCGACTCGAGCTTTAACTGCCGGGATGACGGGGGGTTTGTTTACTCTGCGTTTAAAGGCATTTTGCGCCCTATCTGCTATAGCCGCATAATCGGCAAAATCTTTCAGTGCCGCCGCGCTAGACACCGCTACCCCCATATTGTCTGCCAACTTGACAACAGCCGGCATTACACATTGACTGCCAACTATCAACAAATCCACGGCGCCGGTCAGTAACGGCGTTTCTTGAGAATCGTAGTTTGTCAATGCCGGTATACTAAATCCGCCGTTCCATTCATTGCTACAAATAGAGCCAAAAACAACCGGAGATTGCAACCCCTCGGCTGCAGCTTTTATGCCTGCCACTACTCTTGAAGGAACATGCCCATGCAAAACAATGTTTATTGCGTCAGCTTGCAATATTCCCAAATTAGTCTCAGTGATACCCGGCTGCCAGTTGCCAAATATACTGTGTTTGGATTGGCAAATTGTCGCGAGAATTTCGGCTGTGTCCTGACCTATCATGATAAGACGCTCATCATAGTTCCTGGAAAGCAGCATTTCATCATCAGCAATCAAGATGCTTCTCAGCAGTTCATTGCTAACACCGCCGTATTCATCAGCGAGTTTCGCCAGCGCAAGCGCTCCATCAGCCGCTTTATTCAATAAATATCTACTTACCAGGTCATTCCTTTCCCGTCCGCAGATGGTACTCTGGCCGGCATCACCAAACGGATTCACGCGGCAAGGGCCTTCCTGGCAATCATTACAACAGATAGCCAATCTGCCGAAGCCGCATTGCGGCTGCTGCGTCTCAGCGCGATCCCAGGCAAGAGGAATCCGACGGTGGCGGGCCGCTAGCAGCGTTTGGGTTACAGCCTTATCGATTGACTTTTTTTGTACTTGCTTCATGGCTTTCTATCCTCTCCTACAATATCAAGGCTAATTACACTGGCATCCGACCCCGGTCGCTGGCAGGCAAATACGGCTAAACGCCCACGTTTTTCAAGCAGCACCTTGCGAAAATCCATATCTTCGCCATAGATCATCGCACCTGTGGGACATGAGTTAACACAGGCTGGCTCTTCCATATGTAGACAGGCATCGCATTTGACCGCCACTTTGTAAGCTCCAGCCGGAACGATAGCACCGAAAGGGCAGGACATAACGCACATCCAGCATCCACGGCACCGCGCCTGCTCAATAAATACAACGCCCTCTGCTTCATCGCGCTGGATAGCGCCTGATGGACACGCCCTTAAACAAGCCGCATCCTGACAATGTCGGCATTGGATAGGAAAACTTGCCCCTGTGCTGCCATGCACGCCAACCCGCGCGATTGGTTTAGGCGTTTCCTGAGCGGCTCCCAATAACGTTCTGCTAACAGAGTCCCGCTCGATCGCGCACTGCAATTCGCAGGACTTACAGCCCAAACATTTTTCCTTGTCTACCCAAATTTTTTTCATAATGCTTCCCCTTCAAGTATCTCGATTAGAGCAGCTTCAAGACTATTGCAGCGCCGAGCAGTAAAATGCGAAAAGCCCTTGATGGGGGGCGGAATTGTTTCTGCCCCCCCAATCAAGGCTTTGTTACTTCGTTATAGAATTATTGCAATGTCGAATTAGTCGAAATCAGCCGTTACCAAGTCGGCAAAACCGAACCCTTAAAATGCTCTACTAAGAATTTCTTAACTTCTTCTGAATGATAAGCTTTGATTAGTTTTTGAAACATAGGATTGTCTTTGTCCTTTTGACGAACAGCAATCACGTTGGTATATGGCGAACTGGAATCTTCGACAGCCAGGCCGTCCCGGGTAGGAACCAGACCAGCTTTCAGTGCATAGCTTGTATTGATGGCGGCAATATCAACATCAGCCATTGAGCGGGGAATTTGCGCCGCTTCTAATTCCTTGATTTGTAGTTTTTTTGGATTTTCAACAATATCCAGGGCAGTTGCCAGTATACCAACACCAGGTTTCAACTTGATCAATCCGGTCTTGTCCAGCAGTAAAAGTGCCCTGCCCCCATTTGTCGGGTCATTAGGTACAGCTATAATTGCTCCGTCCTTAAGGTCAGCCAAATTTTTCACCTTGGAGGAATAAATCCCCATGGGAAGAATAACAGTTTTGGCAACAGACACCAATTTATAGCCCCGGTCCTTGACGTGATTGTCAAGAAACGGCTGATGCTGATAAGCATTGGCATCAATTTCCCCTTGATCCAACGCGGCATTAGGCTGGACATAGTCATTAAATTCAACGAGTTGAATTTTTAAACCTTGTTTTTCTGCAACTTTTTTCACCTGCTCCATAATTTCGGCATGTGGACCAGATGTAACGCCAACCTTGATTACCTTGTCTTCCTTTTTCGTACTATCAGTTGTCCCGCAGCCACCGATCAATGCGGCAACAAAAAAAGCGAGACACAAAGCAACTACTTTTTTCAAGAATTTTCCTCCTCTGAAATTTCATTTCTTCTACATTTAAAACAAAAGAGACGTATAGCGTCCCACGCCATCCGCCTCTGGTTTTCCAGTCAGCTTATAGACTATATTTTATGATTTATGTTAAGGATTGTCAAGCACTGAAGTACATTAATCTATTCTCCGCTTCATCATACCAAAGCCTCCTCTCATGATGAGCCGGTCGAATAGTCTTGTCCAAATCCAACTCTTCGTCACAACTCATGGTTCCTCATTCTTCGCCAACTCGCAATACCTCCTTAATCTTTTCCGGAGCAACCCCTGCCGCGTATAGACTCACACAGTCCAAATATCTAATTATTTACAATAATCGTTATAATGTGCTAATATGATCTCAATCAGAGCGGAAATGGGGACAATGAATATATGTCATTAAAAACCATACGTATTATTGCCAACGGAATTATCACCTTATATTCCTTATTATTAATCGTAAGCCGTCTTATGTCGTTCTCTACCTCTAGCGAGTATTGGCTTTGGGGGATACCGGCTTTGCTAATTACGCTGCTTGATATTTACTTTTTGACTAAAAGCATGCTACGCGAGCCTAAGCGTGCCGACACGAGTACTTCAACCATATTGATTAGCGTGAGTGCTTCTTTGGTCTTTTGTCTTAGCGCATTAGTAATCAACTATCCCGTATTACAATTCCCAGGGCAAATAGTGCTACACGACCTGGGAAAAGTCATTGCCCTCTTGCCTTATCCCTTTATACTATGGGCACTTTTATGTCTCAAAGATTGTCTAACAATTATTCCTGAAGCCCACAGTGTAGTTGCCCGCGGCGTTTATAAGTATTCGCGGCACCCCTTATATATGTGCTATATCGTCTGGGCTATTGCCAACATGATGATGTTTCCTTCCTGGCCAATGCTTGCCATATCGATCGGGCATATCGTCCTATTGGTAATGAGATTTAAGCGAGAGGAAGATCTCTTATTGGCAACCTTCCCAGAATATCTAGACTACTACAGTAAAACAGGCCTCATTGGTAAATGGCGCTTTACGTTTTTAGTCGGCGAATAAACACAGGACTTATGTTTGAGTGTTACGGATAATACGTGGGGATTAACACGGAAGGATGGACCTTTCCTTGCCATAAATCAAATCCGCTAATAATCAAAAGCAATAATTCAAGACAAGTAATAGCCCTTGTATTCCGAGGGCTCTTACTTGTCTGCTATAAGAAACTTTTCATTTACCGCTCTCAAACAGTCTTATGCTTTAATAGTCTGGCTGGCCGGTTTCACCGGTTTATCAATCTTGATATATGTTTCAACGGTAAAAAATAAAGCTGCTGTACCAACAACCATTCCACCGAAACACAGCCAGAATGTCGCAGTATAGGCTTCCACCGGGAACTTACCAGCCACTTTGCCATACCCGTCCAGCATTGTTCCCATAAATTGCTGGAAGAAAGCACCGCCGACAAAATAGAACAGATTAAAGACTCCTATTGCTGTTCCTACTACTTTACGTGGCAAACGCTCGCTCAGATGCGCATAATTAGTGATGTATGCACCACCAAAAGCACCCATGATGAAACAGAATATAGACATTGTTACCGGGCTCCATCCTTGCGGACTAAGAGATATATATAACCACCCTAATGTATAGACAATCGCTCCGGGAATAACAACCTTTTTCCGGCTCTGCATCACACGGTCGGAAATAATGCCTGAAAGCGGACAGCCGACAACCATCCCAACAGCCCACCAGGAAAGAACATTGCTGGCAACTTGCTTGCTAAATCCTAAAATATCCATCATATAAGGAACCGCCCATAACCCTTGGAATCCCATCATTGGACCATACACAAAGAATGCATACACGGCCAGCCAAGGGAAGTTCCGGTTGGTAACTGCTATTTTAATCGCTTCTCTTAGTTTAATGCCGTCGTCCTTCGCTGTCTGGGTAATATCAACTTTTATATTGTCAATTTCATTGATAGTAGGATATCCCATATCCTCCGGTTTGTCGCGAACCAAGAAAAACGTTAACGCAGCGAGGCCAATACTAATGGCTCCCAAATAATAAAACGCCTCACGCCAACCGGTCAGGGCAACAAACTGCGCGAGCGGACCTGCTGCGCCTAATGCTCCGATATTGCCAACAGTCAGCAAAATTCCTGTCAGTGTGGCGAATTCGTAATGCCTGAACCATTGAGCCTGGATTTTCATGATAGGAATATAGACAACAGCTACGCCGACCCCCATCATAACCCGGCCTACCAGTGCCCATTCGTAGCTTGAAGCAATACCGAATAGCGCTGTGCCGATACCGGCAACAACAAAAAAGATAGTTACCGCTAGCCGCGGCCCGAGAAAATCGGCCAACACACCCGAAGGAATCTGCATAGCGGCGTAAGGGTAAAAATAGGCTGCGGACAGCAGACCAAGACTTGTGGCGCTGATATTAAACGTCTTCATTAGCTCGGGGGCAACAACAGCAGGGGCAACTCGGTCAAAGTAAACAAAAAAATAGACCAACCACAGAGTCGCTAAACAGATCCAACGGTACCGCAGCATTTTGTTCGCACGTTCCTGAATTGTCGGTTCCATTTACATCCCCCTTCAAAGTGAATTTGCAGATTTCTCTGTTGGGTCCCCGCCTGCAAAAGGCAGGGACCCCCAGAGATTACGGTCCTCTCCCCGAAGGTGAAAGGCCGAATACAATCTAAACCTTATTTCTTTTTGGGCGGTTCTGCTATTTCGCCAGTTATGCCGGCGATACGCTTAGCATCCTCAGCATATTTTTCCCATTGTGATAGCGCTCTTACAACAAGTTTGGCTCCGTCGGGAGATCCACCGCCATGCATACATCCCGGTACACCGCCACCCACTGTGAGCCACTCGACTAAACGGGCAGCACGCACACGAGATTCACCGTCAGTGCCTGCTTCTAGGCATTCCAGGAGCTGTTTGCCGTAGAGATCAGACTGGAAGTCCTGATAAGTTGGCATACAGCCTGTTTCTGCAATGCCACCGCTGATGTCCTGAGCAATCACCTTAGTCTCATAAGGAAGCTTCGCCACCTGAGTCTTGTTGACATGGGCCAGCAAAGCATCCGGGACAAATAGACCAGATCCATGCTGTTTTCCTTTTAACATCGCGCCAAGGCCTATTCCATAGGTTATTTCATTATTAATGGCCATTTGATTCAGCTTATCCTGAAAAGTCTTGGAGGACAGACCATTAGCTCGCGCCATGTTGATAGCAGCGCCGCACATGACATCTCCCTGCCCGGCGACACAGGCGCCAATTGCCGCACGATACACGGCTGCAAAATTGCCGATAATCTTGCCGCTATACTTGAACTCGCCGCACATAAACACACGGTCATTGGGAACGAACACATCATCAAATAACAGATAGGCTTGCGTAATAATGCCGACTTTCGGGGAATCCCAGCCCTCTTCCTCAGCACGGCTGTCACTGGGACGGCGGGTTTCCACAATCGTTAAACCCGCTACATCTCTGGGAACAGCCACTGCCAGACAGAAATCCTTATCTTCTTCACCATAGCCGCTGCCCGGAACCGCAATAATTTCATGCGCCGCCGCCACGCCGCAGATCTGAATCTTATAGCCCCGGATTACAATCCCGTCTTCACGGATTTCTTTGATGTGAAGGTTAGTATCTTTGTTCTTTTGCTGTGAGGGCTTCAAAGCACGGTTTCCTTTGGCATCAGTAATCGCTCCCGCCAGGGCCAGGGCATTGTCTTCCACGTATTGAAAGTACTTTTTCAAGCGCTCATGATAGTTCGTGCCGAGTTCTTTATCCATGTCATACGTCACAGCCCACAGCACATTCAGACCCGTCCAGCCGGCGCAGGTTGCGCCTTGGCAGGTCCCTGACCACCGGAATTGGTCGCGCTTCATATCGGAATTTCCTACTTGATCAAATACCGTCTGATTCAGCGTGTTCCAGCGATGCGCTTTTTGGCCGCTTAGATGCGATACCGCGGTATAGATTTTCCCTTTCTCCGGATCAAATGACATGTCATACGAATGGGCTACAGAATCAACATGCAGTTTGGTAGCCGGATGACTCGTAACATCCTCTATCAGCTCATCATATTTGTAAATATTAGGCCGCAATTTCCTCAAGCTTTCCCGATATTGTTCACCATTCATTAACGCCATTTTCTTTCACTCCTTTAAATATCGTCCGTATTACCCACGCTTATGGGATCAGACACAGTTTTTTAGCCGAGAACAATAATTCCTCGCGGAACTTTGGATGGGCGATAGCAATTAAAGCCATTGCCCGTTGCGAGGCTGTTTTGCCTTTCAATTTGGAAACACCATACTCAGTCACAACACAGTCAATATCATTTTTGGAGCAAGTTACATGTGAGCCTTCTGTCAACACGGCTTTAATTTTGCTGATGGTGTCATGTTTAGCGGTAGAGTACATTGCTAAAAACGACTGGCCCCCCTTCGACAACCCTGCGCCACGCACAAAATCAACCTGCCCGCCTGTTCCGCTGAATTGCAGTGGTCCTAATGATTCTGAACAGGCTTGGCCGACGAGATCGACCTCCAGAGTCGCGTTAATAGACACAAAATTATCATGCTGTCCAATAATATTAGGATCATTCACATAATCAATGGCATGAAATTCTACCGCTGGATTATCATCCAGGAAGTCATACATCCGTTTAGTGCCAACAGCAAAAGACGCGACCGCTTTATTCGTGTTGATTTGTTTATTTCGGTTGGTAACTACTCCGGCTTCGATGAGGTCAACCATTCCTTCGGTAAACATTTCACTGTGAATGCCCAAATCTCGTTTTACCCGCAGAGCCTGCGCCACAGCATTTGGCATTCCACCTATGCCAAGCTGTATTGTCGCACCATTTGGAATCAGATCCGCAATATAGTTGCCAATCATTTTGTCTTGCTCTGTAAGCGGACCATCCGGCAATTCAAATAACGGACGATTGTTTTCGAAAACAGCGTCAACTTCAGAAATATGTACGATCTGTGAACCATGAGTTCGCGGCATAAACGAATTGACTTCTAAGAATATTTTTTTTGCCCGTGACATCTGTGCTCTGGCTACACTGGCCGAAACGCCAAAGCTAAACCACCCATGTTTATCCATTGGCGACACTGTCGCGTAAAACACATCTGCCTGCACCAATTCGCGCCAAAGCATAGGCGCATCTTTGTAATTGCAAGGCATAAAACCCGCTCTACCTTCTTGAACCGCCTTACGAGCAAAGCCGCTGGTAAACCAAGCTACATGGCTCATCTTACCAGCCATGTCCGGGGCTAAATACTTGAGATTTTGCAAAGTTAATAACAGATGATGCGTTACTCCGGTCAGCCCTTCTCTGTCAACTCGTTCTGCCAAAGCACTGGCCAATCCCACCGGCTCACCCAATGCGCAGGTAGAAGCACAAATGGCATCAGAGCAGACCGCCTTGACCACAGTTTCAGCATTAGCAAGCTTTTCCTGATACATACTTTGCCATCTTTCCATAAGTCCTCTCCTTTCTGAAATCCTTATTCCTACAAACCAAAGTTGCAATTACTGTGCCAACCACCGCCGTCACTCTTCGAAAAGTAAAAAATCAGACCTGACAACGCATTACTTCAGAACTCTGCTGATTTTCGTCAGTGAAAAAAATAAAACTCGACTTAAATAAGTCGAGTTTACTAACGTCCGATTACCGCATTTGACGACTGCTGATTGAATTTTGCATCACGCCAAGAAGAAGCCTAAGCAAAACTCCGGACAAAGCACTATATTCGCAAGAGATGTGCATACGCATCCTCCTGATGCTCTTCTGCATCATCCTTATCGATATGATACTGTTGCATTTTACGAACGATAGTGGATTGGTTAACCTCCAGAACCTTCGCCACCTTGCGGGTAGTCCCATATTCTTTCAACGCTTTTTTCAATAATTGACATTCTGTTTCTTCAATCGCAGTCTTCAGAGGAACAATATTCTTTAAGATGACAGGAGCAATCTTTATCTCATTGTTCTGCAAAAAGTCAGGCAAATGTTCTAGTTGGATAACATCTTCATAAGCCAATACAATTACCCTTTCCAAGGTATTTTCGAGTTCTCTGATATTCCCAGGCCAGTCATATAAATACAACCGTTCTATCACTGAGGATGAAAGATGTTTTTTGCGATGATATTTTGTATTCAATCGGTGTAAAATCATATTAATCAGCGGCGGCAAATCTTCCTTTCGATTGCGAAGGGGAGGTATTTTAATATTGACCACATTGAGGCGGTAGAATAGGTCTTCGCGAAAGCTGCCTTGTCTAACCATCAGGACCAAATCTTTATTAGTTGCAGCTATGATCCTTGTATCAATTTTTATTGTCTTAATTCCCCCGACTCGTACAATCTCCCTTTCCTGCAATACTCGCAATAGCTTAACTTGAAGATTTAATGACAAATCGCCGATTTCATCCAATAGCAACGTACCGCCAGAGGCCAATTCAAACATGCCGATCTTTCCATCTTTTCTGGCTCCTGTAAATGCACCGCCTTCGTAGCCGAACAGTTCGGATTCCAGGAGATTCTCCGGGATCGCGCCACAATTAATTTTTATTAGCGAATGGTCTTTTCGGTTACTTAATAAGTGAATTTTTTGGGCAATGACTTCTTTACCCACGCCAGACTCACCTGTGATGATAATGGTGGAATCCACTTGTGAAACACGGATAACCATTTCAATCACTTTCTGCATCGCTCGGCTCTTGACAACAATATCATCAAATTTATTGCATTGGAGGCGGATTTCATTCAGCTCATTTGCATACCTTCTACTTAGCTCTCTGGTTTCATCCAGTTGAGCCTTCAAATGTTCAAGCGCAGTGATATCTCTGACATTGACAACTACCAAATCCAAGTCTCCACTTTCAGCAAATACTGGCGTCCCTGTGGCGATAATTCTCTGACCTTTCTTAGGGCCTGAAGTAATTTCCAGCATCACTGTGGATGTCTCTCTTTTTTCTAAAGCAAGCAAAGCAGCTGAGTTATCATAAAGCCCCATTGTTACCAACTCTTTCGCTGTCTTACCCAATATTTCCTGACGTGAGAAGCCACAGATTTTTTCCCAGGAGGAATTCACCCGAATAACTTTTCCTTCTCTATCTGCGATATATAATCCGTCATACGAGGATTCAATGATCGCATTCAATTCACTTGCAAGTGCTTTATTCACTTGCAGTTCCAAACTGACTCGATCCAGATCAGAAACATCAATAAATACACCCATAGCGCCGACAACGTGTCCGGCGTCATCCATTAGCGGAGTTCTATTGGTAATAATGCTATAGCCATTAAGCAAAGTCTTCACACCGACAGATGGTTGACCGGTTTCTAAGGTTTCCATCAAGCCCCCATCATCGGTAATAACCGACATATGCTTGCCGTATATCTCCGCGCGGCTCTTGCCTAAGATTCGTTCTGCCGCCGAATTGTAGATAACAATCTGGCCCTCGGTGTTGATGACAATGATGCCATTATAGGTCGAGTTAAGGATCTGACTATATTCAGCAGCCATACTTTTGTATTCAGTGTTAAGAATACGGTAAAACTCGTGCATAGAAACAAATCCGATGTATTGATTGTTTTCATCCGTAATTGGCAATATATCTTCACTTCCCTGCCACTGGTAAGAAAGCGGATTATCATGAATTGAAAAGGCGGTTACTTTTTTTATGTATGCCGCCAGCGAACGCTTCTCAGCTGTAGGCTTTTCACGAAGAAGAGCTCTTATGCTGATCAAACCAATAAAGTAGCCGCTAGTACTTACAACAGGAAGAGAACAATAGGGTAATCCCCTTCCGCATTCCAACGCTACTTCCACTGAATCCCCTTCATAAAGGAGAATATTCCGTATAATATCAAAATGGCTGATATTAATAAGAAACACCCCTTTCTCACCTTGCTGTATACGTTTACTAATTATACCATAAATTGGAATTGACTGCTTTAGTAGGAAATTTAATTAAAATATTTAAAACAGTCAAGTCGCTCTATGATACCTAGAGATTCAGTGCGCTTTGCAATTTTGATGTGAAAATAGGAAGTATTTCATAAAGATCACCAACCACTCCATAGTCAGCGTATTGAAAAATAGGGGCCTCAGGATCTCGATTAATAGCAATGACGATTCGCGAGTCGGACATCCCGATTATATGCTGCATAGCACCAGAAATTCCACAAGCAATATACACCTTGGGTTTAACTCTCGTCCCCGTTTGTCCTACTTGGCATTGATACGGCCTCCAGCCGCAGTCCACTACGGGTCTTGATACGCCCACCGCGCCTCCCAGCACTTGAGCTAACTCGTCCAGCAAGGCAAAATCTTCTGCCTTGTTCAGGCCCTTACCACCGCTCACAATAATATCCGCTTCCGTAAGAGGCTTTATCTGATTACATTTTGTAATCGTCTCCCGAACCCGATACGTCAATTCCTCAGTATGAAAGCCTGATACCTTTCTGATAGCAATAGACCGGTCAATATTTCCGATCTGTAAATTCACTTTGGCAACTACCGGAATCGCATTCGGACTAGCTGTCGCAACAGTAAGCGGCAGTTTGAGGCTGCAAGTCTCCAACAACCTCCCCTCATACACCGTACGGGTAAAGGATGGCGGTTGTTGACACAATTTAATCTCGCAGACATTGCTCAGCAACGTACAAGAACAGCGCTCAGCTAGCCGGGGGGCAATATCCATAGCGGCAGATGTATTGGTTAACAGCACCAACTGGGGAGACTCCCGCCCGATCAAATCAACAATCGGCTGGAGGATCAACTCCGGGTTATGAGTGCACAGGCTCTCATCTTCTAAATACCAGACTGCATCTGCCCCGGCTCTCGCAAGTTCATCCCTGCAACGCGGCGGTATACTCACACCGTAAAGGAAAACCCCCACCGCATATCCAGAATTACAGCCATAATGGCAACAAGCATACACCATTTCCTGATATAGAGTCTTGACGATTCCCTTCTTGACTTCAAGAACTATCAAAAGCCGTTTCAGCATATTACTCACTTCCTAGACAGAATCCAGTGTCCGTTTCTCCTAGAGGCTGTTACAAAACGCCCATCTGCGTTGTACCCGCAAGGGGTATGCCGCCAACACTACGGCGCTAAAGCGCCAAGAGTTGCGCAATCACTCCTGCGGTTACTTGCTTGCGTACCCTGTGTACGCGGTGATGCTAATTAACCAGGTGGCTACAATCGCTGTTACGTCGCATAGGTAACAACGTAGCGTAATCCTCGTCGCGCCTAGCATCTGAACATTTTCTAACAGCCTCACTTTTCTACAGTTGCGTGTCTTTTGAAACACGTTCCCCTAGCAAATGAGTCAGCAGGAAGCTTGCCGCCTGATCGGGAGTGCATCCCGCCAGCACAATTCCTTTTCTTTTACACGAAGATATCTGATATACATACGAGCACATACTTTGCCTATCGTCATCTACCGTCGCAATCACCCGGATAGGCGTTTGATTAGCCAGTAATATATTTCTTACAGTTGGAAAACGCGGCTCATTGATATTTTTATCTACCGCAATCATTGCTGGCAAGGGAACCTCAACCCATTCCAGCACCTCATCATCCTCTCTACGGCAAAAGACCGTAGTATCAAGAACCTCGAATCTCGTCACCAGGTTCACCAGAGGAATTCTCAGCAATTCACTCAGTCTGCCGGGAATCTCTGCTTTATTATCAGCAGGAGAAATCCATCCGGAAAGTATCAAATCAAAGTCGTCCTCGTCTTGGATACTTCTTGCCAGAAGCCTGCTGATAACGACTGCATCCTGGCTAGACGAGAGAATCAAAGTAATCCCATCTGCGCCAAGAGCCAAGGCTCTTCTCAACGTGGTTTCTGATTCTGCTCTGCCAACAGAAACCACTATAACTTCCCCCCCAAATTGATCTTTAAGCTGCAAAGCTTCCTCTAAGGCAAATGTATCATATGGGTTAATATGGTGTTGCAGTTCCCAGTCTTCTATCTGTCCATTCTCACGTAAAGTCACGCTTGCTTCTACAGCCAATACCTCTTGCATCAGCACCAAAGTTTTCACGGCACCTATCTCCCTCATTAGCGGCGGATCCGCTAGCAATGTAAACTCCCGTGTGCTAATAAACTGAATTAGTGCTCAAATGGTGTAAAGGCCCTCGCACACAAAATACGAGGGCCGCTTGCGCTTTATTTTCTTGAAACACATTTTTATCGGGCTTGCAACCAGCCTTAGGCCTCACCCGAATGGATAAGGCCTAAGGCTAAGCACCAGTAAATTACCTTAAAATCGTTCCAGAGATAACCAGCTTTTGGATTTCGTTGGTACCTTCATAAATCTGTGTGATCTTGGCATCGCGCATCATGCGTTCAACAGGATGTTCACGGGTAAATCCTGTTCCGCCCAAAACCTGAACAGCCTCTGTCGTTACTTCCATAGCGGTGTCTGTCGCAAAAAGCTTCGCCATGGCGGCATCGGTACCAAATGGCATATGCTGATCCTTTTTCCAAGCGGCTTGCAGAGCCAGCATCTTTGCGGCTTCTATTTTTGTAAACATATCAGCCAGTTTGAAAGCAATAACTTGCTGGGTTGCAATTGATTTGCCAAACTGGATTCTTTCTTTCGCATACTGGCGAGCGTATTCATACGCACCTATAGCGATTCCCACACCTTGAGCGGCAATGCCGATCCGTCCACCGTCCAATGTAGTCATGGCAATTTTAAACCCATCACCTTCTTTGCCAAGAAGGTTTTCTTTGGGAACTCGCAGATTTTGCATTTCGATAACATTTTGAACCGTTGACCGGATGCCCATTTTTCTTTCGCGTTTAATGAAATTCAAGCCAGGTGTGCCTTTTTCAACGATAAATGCACTGATGCCCTTCGTGCCCTTGGACTTATCTGTCATAGCAAACATCACAATCACATCAGCGATTTCCCCATTAGTACAAAAGCATTTGGTTCCATTGAGTACATAGTGATCGCCATCGAGAACTGCAGTACATTGGCTGGCACCTGAGTCGCTACCTGCACAAGGCTCAGTTAAGCCAAAAGCGCCCAGAAATTCTCCGTTGAACATCTTCGTGGAGTATTTGCGGCGTTGCTCTTCATTGCCATAATGGAAAATTGGCCAGCTCGCGAGCGAAATATGAACAGAATATGCACAGCCCAGAGAAGCGTCGACTTTATTGATTTCCATGCCAGCTAACACATAGGTGACTTGATCCGAACCTGCTCCGCCATACTCCTGCGGATAAGGGAGACCCATAAGACCCAATTTCCCCATTTTTTTCAGCAATTCATGGACTGCTGCAATATCTTCTGCGTCATCCCGCGCAGAAGCGCCTGGTGCAACTTCCTTTTCAACAAACTCTTTCACCATTTGCCGAATTTGCTCTTGATCTTCCGAAGACCTCAAATCGAACATCCCCAAACCCCCTCTTATCATTTTGAAAGTTTAGTAACAAATTACCCGAGTCTACTTATACGTCCGTTATAATGCAGTAAGCAATATCCGTGCCAAATAATGGCGATGCACCCACTCCACGTAGCCATAAGACCGAAAAACAGATCTCTCACTCGTCTTGTACCGTTAAAACTCTGCGTCAGGTCTATCCATTTCAAAATAAACAACAAAAGACTTGATGCATCATAGCATCAAGTCGCACGAAAAATCATTTACCAAGCTCATTATCCACCCTGTAACTTATAGTTAGTTTTCTTTATTGCTTCACGATGCGCTGATGAGACAGCATGATGCTCAACAGCATCAGTATAAGCGATTATCTATCTTCTGACGGGGTGAAGTGATTGCCAGTCTGTTCAAAGTTTACTGCATAGGAGCCTCCTGTACATGGTTTTATACAGTGTTTGCTACGGATCGGCTGCCGACAGATTGGTTTCTGAAAGGGTTCTAGTAATGTATAACCAATGCCATCATGCACATTGCCAACTAGGCATTTCCCTTTATCTTCAGTTAATCCAAGTAGTTTCGAGCAGGGGCTAATATTACCGTTTGGCGCCACAGCGAGTGATGCCGCGCCAGCCCGGCAGCCCCAACCTAGATGTTCTGGTGCTTCACTCTCGAATTCTCCTGATCATCCCAAAGAATCTGAACAGAGTCAACCATGAGGCGGACGATCGCCTCTTCAGTGTCGATTCTGAATGATTTTTCATTGGTTTCCACTATTGTCCCGAAAATTTTACTGCCATTAAGCAACTCGAGACCGACTCGTTTACCGAAATTGGCCTTTAATTGGCTTAGCACGTTTTCATGACCCCTTTCTTATTCGTTAAAAGCAACCTCTACGGCGCATACATTTGCATCGATACTTCATTTGACACGGCATAGGCAAGAATGATTGTAATATCCCTGCTGACATCTGCGGCACAGGCAGCCTCCATAATTGCCGTAAGATTGGCAGTAATCATCCATATACTCCTCATATCCAACATAACAGTTCATCACAACACCTCCTTCATCTCAGCCTAATACATTTTATGGTAATGTCTCGCATTATGTTACTTTGTTGACTATTCTGTCTACTAGTTATAAAAACAGAGCAGGCCACCCATTAGGGTGCCTGCTGTTTCTAGGATACAATAGTGAACTCGTTCAGCAGAGCTGATTGTCGGGGCTTCAGATGGGGCCTACCCCACTTGAAGCAATGGCTTCTATAGAAACGGGAGTCTTACTTCGTATAGTTGATAGATAACTCAATCAATAAACCCTTTTTCACGCATTGCGCTTTCATTACTAAATCTCGCCATACCTGTAAGCATTTTACAGTAGCCGATTTTACTATAAAAGGGTTCCTTTCCTGGACTTGCATACAAGATAATATTAATCTTTTGCAAAGCCTTGTGAATTTCATCGACAATCAGTCTACCGACCTTTTTCCCTTGATAGGTGGGAAGAACAGCAATATCGTAGATTGCCGCTTGATATGCACCATCGGAAATCGCCCGGCCTACCCCAATCAGCAAGTTGTTATCAAATACAAATACTACGCAGTAGCTGTTATCAAAAGCCTTTCTCGTCAGATCTATAGGATATGTTGCCAACCCTGCTTCCTGTAGCAACCTACAAACCGCCTGCCAATCAATATTCTCACAGCTTTTTTGAATCTGATATTGCATACTTACCTCTCCAATCTTCATTGTCAGAGTGCACATGGATCATAGGTCGCACGCGTGGTCTACTAATATTCCTTTGTGACATCGTCTCGTAGTAGGCTAAGAAGATTTCACTTTACTAACACCAGGCACATTTTCCATTCATCGAAGCTCAAGACTAATCAGTGTAAACAAAAAGACGAAAATTGACACCAGCCCATTGCGCATAAAGTATTTTTGCGTGACTGCGCTCAGGTTTCTCGCGCTGACAATAGTGTGCTGATAAACCAGAACGCCTGCAGCCAATAGGACGCCAGTAAAATAGGGCCAACCGAGTCCTAACATGACGCCGACTGCGATAAACCCGCTAATGCTTAGACTATGCATCAGTTTTGCGAGAACAAGCGCCTGATCGATTCCAAAGCGTACTGGCATCGAATGCAGTCCCTGAGCTCGGTCGAAATCAACATCCAGACAGCCGTAAATGACGTCAAAGCCGGCGATCCAAATAGCTACTGCTGTCCCAAGCACGATTGCCGCTAGACTGATGTCACCGCGAACGGCTAGCCAAGCTCCGACCGGGGCACAGGCGAGCGCCAATCCGAGAACCAGATGACAGGTCCAGGAGATTCGTTTCATATAAGGATAGATAACGAACGGGACAATGGCCAGAGGAGCTAATCTCAAACACACCGGATGCAGGCGTGACGCTGCCAGCAGGAATACCGCCAGGCTGCCAACGATAAAAGTTACAGCCTCCCAGCGAGCAATCACCCCTGAAACCAACGGTCGCTTGGTAAAGCGAGGATGAATACGGTCATATTTCAGATCAACTAAATTGTTGATCGCCAGCGCTGAACTTCTGGCGCCTACCATGGCCAGCGTAATCCAAAATAGATCGCGCCAAGGCGGCAAACCGCCAGATGCAAGTACCGCCCCCATATAGGCGAACGGCAAGGCGAACACAGAATGTGAGAATGCAATATTATCGAGATGTGCCTTTAATTTGCCGAGCCCGTTCACAGCCCCAGATCCTTCCACTTGGCGTCCACTTGTGCCTTGACGTCAGGCGACATCGTGATTTCGTCCGGCCATTCACGGCTATTGCCTTCTTCCGGCCAAGTCTTGGTGGCATCGATACCAACCTTTGTTCCCCATTTGGGCATAGGGGATGAGTGGTCAAGCACATCCAGCGGTCCATCAGCCAACACAACATCACGGCGAGCGTCAATGTTGTTAAAAACTCGCCACCAGACTTCTGAGAGATCCTGGACATTGACATGCGAATCCACGACAATGATCATTTTCGTGAACATCATCTGACCCATGCCCCAGATGGCATGCATCACTTTTTTCGCTTGCTGCGGGTAGGTCTTTTTTATGGAAATGACGGCACAGTTATGAAATACCCCTTCAAGCGGCAGATTAATATCAATAATTTCCGGCTGCATTTGCTGTAAAAGCGGCAGAAAAATCCGTTCGGTCGCTTTGGCCAAATAGCAATCCTCCATCGGCGGTTTACCAACAATGGTCGCAGGATAGATCGGATTTTTACGGTGGGTGATACATGTGATATGAAATACCGGGTATTCGTCTGCCAGTGAGTAATAACCGGTGTGATCGCCAAACGGCCCTTCGGTCCGCCGCTCGTCGAGCAGCACATAGCCTTCAAGGATAATCTCGGCATGAGCTGGCACTTCGATGTCCACGGTTTCACATTTTGTCAGTTCTACAGGCTGTTTACGCAAAAAACCGGCAAACACCATTTCATCGATATCGCGCGGCAACGGCGCTGTCGCGGCATAGGTGACCACCGGATCGCCGCCAATCGCGACAGCTACTTCCATGCGTTCAAGACCTTTTTCCCGATAGGCGCGAAAATTGTCCGCTCCATTCTTGTGGATATGCCAATGCATGCCAGTCGTCGTATCATCATATACTTGTAGCCGATACATGCCGACATTACGCTTGCCAGTAGCCGGATTTTTCGTGAATACCAGTGGCAAAGTAATAAACCGCCCTGCATCGCCAGGCCAGCACTTTAAAACCGGAAACTGATTGATGGACGGCTTGTCTTTTATGATGACTTCTTTGCAAGGAGCATTCTTCACATAGCGGGGAAAATTAATTGCCCGCTTCATCTGCGGCAGAATGTGAAGTAGTTGCAGTTTATTCTGCAGCGATATATAAGGGAGTTTCAACAATTGACGAATCTCATTAGCAATATCGTCAAGTGAGTCTACCCCTAACGCTAATGCCATGCGTTCCATGCTGCCAAATGCATTCATAAGAACCGGCGTCGTGTAACCTTTGACATTTTCGAACAACAGTGCAACATTCTTCTCACCCGAAAGCTTGGAAACCCGGTCTGTAATCTCTGTAATCTCCAGGTTACAGTCAACCTCTTGTGATATACGTTTTAACCAGCCGCGTTCTTCGAGCGCGGCGATAAATTGCCGTAAATCTTGAAAAGCCACTCGGATCCTCCCTTACTTTTTTAATAGAGTCTTGACCATCCAGATGCTGCTCTCGTACAGTAGCAACAGCGGCACAGCAAGCATGACTTGTCCAAACAAATCAGGTGTGGGCGATATGACACCGCCAGCCACGAACGCCAACAAAAGCGCGATTTTGCGCTTGGCTGCCAAAAATGCGGAACTAATCACTCCCAGCTTGGCCAAGACAAAAAGAATTAGCGGTAACTCAAAGATAAAGCCGAATGGCAACAACATTGATAGCACGAAAGAAAGATACTGCCCTAGGGACAGTAACGGCTGCAGGCTTTCATTAGCAAAGCCCATGAAAAACTTTAGTGCTACCGGCAAAACTAGAAAATAGGAAAAAGTTAAGCCAACAAAAAATAATACGACTGATACAGGCACGAGGATGATAGCCAGTTTCCTTTCTGAACGGGTCAGAGCTGGCACGACAAACGCCCACGCCTGATAAAGGACAACAGGCAACGCCAACAAAAATCCGGCAAAGACGGTAATTTTCATATAAGCGAAAAAACCTTCAGCCGGATTTAGGTAATACAGTTTGCCCGCTGGCCGGGTGATCCAGCGCATCAGATCTTCGGCAAAGTAAAAGCAGCCAATGCTAGCAACGCCTACCGCTAGACTGGCAATAATTAGCCGACGTCGTAATTCCTGGAGATGATCAACCATTGACATCTCAGCAACCGGCTGTTGATTATTTAGTTCCGGCTGTTGCATCAAATCGTCCTCACTTTTTTTCAGGCACGGTTCCTTGTTTTGCGGTCTCACCGATCTCAGTACTAGCAACGCGAGACTCTTCTTTCACTTCGCCGCTAGTAGCACGACGAAATTCCTGAATACCCTTCCCTAGGGCTTTACCTACATCCGGCAGCTTGCCAGGCCCAAAAACAACCAGCGCAATCACCAGAATTAAAATTAGCTCCGGCATACCCAAGTTGAACAAGCTATTTCACGTCCTTTCGCCAAACTTCGCTACTAGAGGCTGTTACAAAACGCCCATCTGCGTTGTCACGACTGCGTTTGCTTGCTTGCGTACCTTTATGTACGCGGCGCGGCGCAAGCCTCGCTGTTCCTAGCATCTGGGCATTTTCTAACAACCTCCCTTTTTTATGGTTGCGTGTTTTTTGAAACACGCTCTACTACTATTCACGTAAATATAAATCTGTACTCATTATACCGTTGCGATTTTCAAAAAACAATTAAAAAGACAAGATCCCTCAGCCCGCCGAACGGTTATGAGGGATTCTTGCTGGCGCGAGTGTGCAGCGCCCTACGGCCTGGCGTTTTATTAAGCCTGGGAATGCTGCCCTGTTGCAGTACTAGCATGTTTCTCTCTACTAACAACAGATGATCCCGCATCCGCAACCGCGCCAATTTGGGATCTCTGGCCGCGATAGCTTCATAAATGCGTAAATGAGAATCATAAATATAGTCTGACATATGATCAATCAGAAAGAGCTTCTGCCTGGACACGCGAAAGCTATTTGTCATTAAATCAGTAATGGTTGACATGACTTTGACCAAAATCGGATTATCTGCCGCTTGCGCCAATGCCGAGTGAAACGCGTCATCCGCCCGGTCGCCGATACCACCGGCCTCAAGTTCTTCACTCATATAATCGAGCGACCGACGGATTTCGTCTAGCGTTTCCGGGGTTGCGCGTTTGGCGGCCAAAGCCGCCATTTCCACTTCGAGAATCTTCCTGACTTCTAGCACCTGCGTGATATCGCTAATTTCAACCTGTAACAAAAAAGAAAGCGGTTCAAGCATGCCCTCGTAAGAAACCTGTCTCACAAAACTGCCTTCTCCCGGCCGAATTGTGATGATGCCCATCATTTCCAGTGCGCTAAATGCCTCGCGCACAGACGCACGGCTGACGTTGAGCTTTTCAGCCAGTTCACGTTCAGACAACAGCTTATCCCCAGGTTGCAGCTTGCCATCTATGATCAATTGTTTAATTTGTCCTACGATCTCTTCATATACTTTTCTGGTTTTTACCGGACTAAACATTATACCCCTCCACCCCTAGTACTTACGAAAGCCAATAAACTCGGCTACAGCCGCCAAAGCGGTATGTACTTCGGAGTCAAGGTCTGTAGGCAAAAAATCGCGCGCCTGTTTGAGAAAATGATTTACCCGCTCATAGGAATACTCTACAGATACGCCCTCGCGGACTATGGATAAACATTGTTCTAGTCTTTCTGTGGATAAATCGCGAGAAGTGATAATAGCGCGCAATTCGTCGCCCCGAGGTGAAGCTTTCAGCGCGTGAATGACTGGCAGAGTGAGGTTGCCTTGTTTAAGATCATTGCCAGTTGGCTTACCTAATTGCTGAGTTGTAGCGGTAACATCCAAAATATCATCCGTAATCTGAAATGCCATGCCCAACGCATAGCCATATTGGCGCAAGCTTAGTACTCGTTCAGCCGGGAAACCAGCAGTCAACGCACCAAGCTGGCAACTGGCGGCAATAAAGTCAGCGGTTTTCTTGCCGACACGGTTAAAATAATCTTCCTCGTGCTGATTGCAATTGAATAGGTCATGTTCCTGTATCAGCTCGCCTTCACAGAGGGAACTGACTACGTCGGATAGCTTAAGAATGACTTCTGTCAGCCCAGCTGACGCAATCAGGGAGAATGCCCTTGCGAATAAAAAGTCGCCACTCAGCACGGCGCGATGCGGTCCCCAAAGTGTATTAACAGTAGGAACACCGCGCCGGGTAGATGCCTGATCGATTACATCATCATGAACAAGTGTAGCCATATGAATGATTTCAAGTGCAATAGCAACTTTCATGACTTGATCTTTGTTGTTTCCTCCATACGCTCCGAAAAAGCACAAGGCGGGCCGCAAGCGTTTGCCGCCCGCCTGTGCCAAGTGTACGCAAATGTCGGTTGCGTCGCTGACATCGGAGCGAATTACCGAAAGCAACCCAGTTTCAAGGTCGCGAAGGTCGCCTTCAATTAGTGATAAGGCATTGTTGACAACCACTTCATTCGCTCCTATTATTTAGTTTTTTCTACTCTACTTTAAAAGCTATTTCTTTTTCTCAACACGAATAGCACAATCCGGGCATACCATTTGACAGATACCGCAGACAATGCACTTTTCCATGTTTGCCTGAGTACGCGGTGTCCCATAGACACCCAAATCGTCAGACCAACTGATGCATTTCACCGGACACTTTTCAATGCATAGACCGCAGCCTTTGCACAGTCCAGGGAAAATGGCCCATTCACCTTTGGCGTTTTCGTGTATTGAGCTTTCCCAGTTCACTTTTGCCATTTTATCCCCTCCTCACATAGCGTTCTTAATGAGTTGATAGCCGCGGTCAAGTGCTTTAAAGTTCATTTCGCGGAGTTTGGGGTTGGTCTTGAATTTATCGCCAAGCTTCGTATCGAGCGCTTCCTTAATACAATCAAGCGGCAGTACTTCAGTAGCTGCAATGACTGCGCCAAGAATAATAATATTGAATACGCGCGGATGCAGGCCTTCCTCATTTTTCGCCATATCGTTAGCCGGGATAGCAACTACCTTTTTGACTTCGGGAATATCGGCTGGATCAACGCCCGGACCGGGACGGGTAAAGGAACAGGTTTTGGGTTCACCGGCAATCAGATCTTGCTGCAGGTCATCATTCGGATCATCTACAGTCGGGCAGGGAGGAGTCACATCAAAATACTGCATGCCCACAATGCTATCGCTAACCTCGCCTTCAGCGACCAGCGAACTGTCATATATGTAGATGGTTTCCGGACCGGCGTGCATGGTCGTCCGTTTGACCGCACGCGGGCTCAGTGGAATCAGGATATCCGCTTTTTGGAATTTAGGAGCGCCAATCGGACCATCCGAAATCTGAACATAGGCGATGGATACGCCACCGCGCTGCTCGACGCCAAAGTTTGGAATATATAGAGCTTGTTTGCCTTGCTCATTAGCTGCTTCAGCGAGAATTTCCGCAATGGATTGAACGCCTTGACCGCCTTCACCAGCTAGGGCAATTTTCACTACTTTTGCCATGTGCTTAGCCCTCCTTCTTCTGCGGTGTGCGTAATTCGCCCACTTTGAAATACTGGGCCATATCTTTTTCAATGAATTCCCAGGTTTGCTTAGCGTTAGTACGCCAGTTGGTTGGGCAGCCAGACAAACACTCAACAAACGAAATCCCGTTGCCAGCGATCTGGTTTTCAAGCGCTTTCTTAAGATAACCTTTTAGTTGGCGCAAATTGGCAACAGTGCCGCGAGCCACGTAGGCGCCTTCCGGAGCGACGGCTGCAACCATTTCCGGTCCTTTGGTAGGGTATCCGGTTTGTTCGACATCGCGGCCATAAGGAGTGGTCTCTGTTTTCATGCCTGGCAGAGTGGTTGGCGCCATTTGGCCGCCAGTCATGCCATAGTTACAGTTATTGCAAAGAATAATCGTGATTTTTTCATTGCGGACAGCTGCGTTAAACAAGTGCTGCGAACCAATGGCATAGCCGCCGCCGTCGCCCATATAAGCAACGCCGACGATCTCCGGCTTAGCGCGCTTCATGCCGGTGATAACTGGAGTTGTACGTCCATGGTGTGTCTGCACAGTATCAAGGGCAAAGAAATCCCAAGACAAAAGTGAACAGCCGATGTCACAGCCAAATACCATTTTATCTTTAATGCCTAATTCATCGATGACTTCGCCGAGAACTTTCAAGATCATGCCATGACCGCAGCCAGGGCAGAATTTATGTGGCTTTGTTTCCTCATTCCAGCTCGTAGGCATTGCTGGTTGCAGAACATTGTTTTCCTTGAGCTCTTGCATATGTTTCCCTCCTATTCTTACAATTTATTGTATTCTTGCACGATTTCTTCAGTGGTGATGCCAACTCCGGGACGCAGCATCGGTGCAATCTCAATAGCGTTGTCATAGGTGCCATTCTGAACCATCTTGAGCAATTGGCCGTAAGCGGATTCAGCGACTAACAGTTTTTTAGCGCCCTTCATTGCTTTGGTCAGCTGTTCGCCGGGGAAGGGGCGAATAGTGATTGGACGGAAATAGCCAACTTTTTTGCCTTCTGCTCGCAGCTGATTGTACGCTCCGAGCGCAGCACGGGAAACAATGCCATGGCTGACGATAATAACGTCAGCATCTTCACAGCCTTTTTCTTCCCATTCTACAACTTTAGGAGCCATCGCGTCCCAGTCGCGTTGGTTGGCCATAACGACTTCATATAGTTCGTCTTCTGTATTGTATGTATTGCGCAGATGACGGAAGGAACGTCCAGACTCGGCCATATCACCGACAGTCGCCTCGGCTGGTACAAGCTTCATGCCTTTTTCTTCCGGATCATAAATGGTAAGCGGTTCGCGCATTTTAGCTTGATAGCCGTCGCCTAATAGGAAGGTGGGGAAACGATATGTCCAAGCCGAGTTAAAGGCTTTAATGGTATAGTCGAACAGTTCCTGGTGGGTTGCGGTGGAATATACAATGCGATGACCTTCGCCATTGCCGCCAAAAGCTGTCAGCGTGGTTTCCTGCTGCGCATAAATAACTGTGGCAGTGGAGGGGCCGCCGCGCTGTTGAATGACATAAACGACCGGGATACGCATCATTTCCGCCATACCGGCAGATTCCTGCATGAGCACATTGCCAGGACCAGCGGTAGCAGTAAACGCCTTGCGTCCGGTAAGGATACCGCCCAACGTAGTAAAGCCTGCAGAAATTTCATCTTCAGTTTGTAGAAACTTTTTGCCGTATTTCGGCGCAAGGCGAGTCCAGTAGTGCATGATCTCGTTCTGCGGAGTGATTGGATAGCCATACATGATGTCGACTTTGGCTGCCACGGCAGCCCAGGCAACTACCTCATTGCCTGTCATGAATACACGTTGTTCACCTTTCAGTGAAACTTCGGCCATAAGAGCACCTCCTGATCATTTTAACATCCATTGAAAAAGTCTATACAACTCAGCTTGGCAAGATAGACCAAACCATACCTGAGATAATTTGCCCGAAAAAAGCCTCAATTCTCTAATGGTAAGGTGGTCTGACCGCTTAATTTATTCGCTTCGTAGCCAGAAATTCCTGCTGCTGCCAAAAAGTTTTCAGTCAAAAAGTAACCGCCGTAAGGAAAAAGCGCTACGGCGGTCATTTTTGATGGATCGAGGTTATGTTCCTACCCAGCCTGTGGTTTAGCGCCCGTTTTCACTGAAGTAGCGCATACTGGTCTTCTTCCACTCTTTATGACTATAAAGCAAGACATAATCGGTGATGCCAGTCAACCTGGACAATTCCTGAGCGCTGGCTTCACATTCGGCTCGCGAATGGGCATGCAGCATGGTATACAGATTATAGGGCCAGTCAGGATGGGACTCTCGCGCATAGCAATGGGAAATATACGGTTCAGCTGCTAGCCTGATGCCCACCTCGTCCAGTCGTTCCATTGGGATTATCCAGGCGCAAAGTGCATTAGCGGAAAAGCCAACCTTACGATGCCGAAGAACAGCACCCAGTTTGCGAATTTTACCATCATTACGATAGCCTTGAAGGCGGGTAAGCAGCTCTTCCTGGCTGATTCCTAGTGATTGAGCAATTTTCTGGTAAGGTTCCTCAGTCAGCGTTAATTCAACTTGCATGGCGGCAATGATGGCTGTATCTAGTGAATCAAACATAAATCACCTCTGGAGGCGTTGTAAACTGTCATATCCACTTCATCAAAGCTGGAGAGATCCTCAACGTACTCTTGTTGTCGCCTCCGGTCTCACAGACTCTGGCGCCTAGCCTTTGAACAGTTTTCAACATCTCTATTATAATTTGAAGGATACATTCACCTTATATTTTTTCGTTGCTGGCATGCTTAATAGCTTCTCGACTCCATCGAGTTCGCGGACAGTTGCCAGAGCTTGCTGCTGGGATGTCAAATTAGGAGTTAGCAGGGTAAACCAGAGATTATACTCCCCTTCCCGCTCATAGTTATGGGTGACGCCAGGATAGGAGTTGATTGACTGAGCAACCTTTTCTAGGCACTCGGGACGTACTTTCACAGCCACCAATGTTCCGATATAACCCAACTGAGTCGAATCGAAAAACGCGCCAATATGACGGATATATCCCTGCTCTTTTAGCCAAGCCAGCCGGGCAATCACTGTTTGCTCATCACTATTGAGTTTACGAGCTAATTCGACATAAGGTCTCGGTGACAACGCTAATCCCGTCTGCGCCAAATTCAGCAACTGCCGGTCGAAGTCTGTAAGCATTGTCTACTCCTTTGCCACTTCAATCACTAACTTCAGCAGCTCGGCCTTCCCAGCCCCAGATAAACTGGAATGGGCGATAATATCGGCTGGAGCTGCACCTAAACTGTCACAGATCTGAGATAAATGTTTTTGCATCTGGCTACGGGAAAGTTTATCCGCCTTTGTGGCAACTATTTGCACTGGCAGTCCATGAGCAACCAGCCATGAATAGGAGGCAATATCGCTATCCATCGGGGGATGGCGAATGTCAATAAGCTGAAATACTAGTTTCAGACGCGTGGATTTCTTTAAATATTCTTCAATAAACTTTCCCCATTGTTTCTTTGAAGCCTGCCCGGCCCGGGCATAGCCGTACCCGGGCAGATCAACCAAGCAGAGCTCCCGGCGGTCATCCTCTGGATTTAAGCGCACTAAGGCGCGATAAAAATTGAGAGTCTGCGTTTTGCCTGGTGTACCACTGGTTCGAGCCAGCCCATTGCGCCGGCAAAGCGAGTTAATCAGCGATGATTTTCCAACATTTGAACGTCCGACAAAGGCAATTTCCGGCCAGTCAATGGCCGGATACTGATCTTGCCTGACAGCGGAAGCGAGATAATCGGCCTGAATAATATCAGGCGTTAACTCAGCCATTTTCTTGCACAAACGCGTTTTTCACAACGTCGTCCATATGCTCAACGAAAATGAATTCCAAATTACGCTTCACGTTGACTGGAATGTCATCAATGTCACGTTTGTTTTCTTTCGGCAAAATCACCTTTTTTATACCCACACGATGGGCTGCCAGTACTTTCTCTTTAATACCGCCTACAGGCAGAACCCGTCCCCGCAAGGTGATCTCCCCAGTCATCGCAATATCGCTTCTCAGTTGCTTACCTGTCAATGCCGATGCCAAAGCGCTCGCCATGGTGATACCTGCGGAAGGACCGTCCTTCGGAATAGCACCCTCTGGAAGATGGATATGGATATCTGTTTTCTCGTGGAAGTCTTCGGCAATGCCGAATTCCTTTACCCGGGTGCGAATATAGGTAAAGCCTGCTTGAGCCGACTCGCGCATCACATCGCCAAGTTGACCAGTGAGAGTCAGTTGTCCTTTACCTTTCATGATCGAAGCTTCTACAGCCAACACGTCGCCGCCAACCTCAGTCCAAGCGAGACCTGTTGCCACGCCAACTTGCGGTTCCATTTCAGCTTGCGTTTTACGGTACTTGGGAGCGCCAAGAAATGTATGCAAATTCTGTGCAGTCAGCCGGACGCTAGCCCGTTTTTCCTGCACGATCTGCCGGGCTGCCTTACGGCAAAGGCCGGCAATATTACGTTCTAAGCTGCGAACACCTGCCTCGCGGGTATAATCACGGATCACCTTCTGAACGGTTCCTTCTGAGAAAATAATCTGTTTGTCGCTCAGGCCATGGTCTCTCATTTGTTTCGGAATCAGGTAGCGTTTAGCGATCTGGACTTTTTCTTCCTCTGTATAACCAGCAATAGTGATAACTTCCATTCGGTCGTATAGCGGCCGGGGGATATTATGCAGCGCATTGGCGGTTACTACCCAGAGCACGCGAGACAAATCAAACGGCAGTTCAACATAATGGTCGCTAAAACTATTATTCTGTTCCGGATCGAGCACCTCAAGCAGCGCGGCTGAAGGATCGCCCCGGAAGTCTGCACTCATTTTATCAATTTCATCAAGCAAGAAAACCGGGTTCTTTGAGCCAGCGGTACGCATCCCCTGAATGACACGTCCCGGCAATGCGCCCACATAGGTTCTGCGGTGGCCGCGAATCTCTGCTTCATCACGCACCCCGCCAAGCGAGACACGGACAAATTTGCGTTCCATTGACCGAGCGATAGAGCGAGCCAAAGAAGTCTTGCCTACTCCCGGCGGCCCGATTAGGCATAGAATCGGACCCTTAATCTTTTCGGCTAGTTTACGGATGGAAAGATACTCGAGAATGCGTTCTTTAACCTTATCCAAGCCATAATGGTCTTCATTCAGGATGGTTTCAGCCAGATCGACATCGATACGATCATTCGTCTCCGTTGTCCATGGCAGTGAGAGCAGCCAATCGAGATAAGTCCGAATAACCGCACTTTCAGCCACCATTGGCGGCATCTTTTCCAGACGCTCAATTTCTTTGATCACTTTGTCGGCGACATCTTTCGGCAAATCCAGTTCTTTCAGACGTTGCCTGTAATCATCAACTTCTGCCGCTCGGTCATCCTTGTCGCCAAGTTCCTTTTGGATAGCCTTTAATTGTTCACGCAGATAATATTCCTTCTGCGTTTTCTCCATTTGTTTGCGGACGCGAACATTAATCTTTTTCTCAAGCTCAAGAATCTCCAGTTCACGTCCCAGGATATCGCAAAGAATTTCGACTCGATCCTTGACTGGAATAGCCGCCAGTAAAGCCTGCTTGTCTTCGATCTTCAGCGTCAAATGGCTGGCAATGAGGTCAGATAAGCGACCAGGCTCCTCAACCATGACAACTGAGACCAGCGTTTCTGGTGGAATCTTTTTGCTTAATTTGACCCATTGTTCAAATTGATGCACAGCAGTCCGAACCAGAGCTTCAATCTCCGGCGTCTTTTGTTCGGTTTCTTCATGCTCAGCGATTTCCACCATATAGAAGGAATCATGGTCAGTGTAGCGGACAATCTCGGCCCGTCGCAGTCCTTCTACCAGGACATGGATCGTCCCGCCCGGAAGTTTTAATAGTTGTTTGACTTCGGCCACTGTGCCAACTGTGTAAATATCTTCGGGAGCCGGCTTATCATTTTGCGCATCTTTTTGCGTAGCCAGCATGATCAGACGATCATGCACCATTGCCTCTTCCAGGGCGCTAATCGATTTTTCACGGCCGACATCGAGATGAATAATCATATACGGGAAAACAAGTATGCCTCTTAGCGGCAGCATTGGTATTTGACGTGTATTGGTAGCCATGTCAGGCCTCCTTCGGTTCACTCTATTTGAAAAAAACTGTATGCTTCTCTAGTTTCAGCTTCTCATTTTATAAATATTCTCAGACAATCGCAAAAATCCTCTTCTTGCCAAGCGGGGAAAATCATTCCTTTGCAAATTTCGACATGATCTTGTTTTAGTTCGGTTCGTCGAATCAAGGGCGTCGAGATGGCCCCAGGTGCTAGGCGACCCCGCAAACCAAGCAGCGACGCGTACTGGAAGTACGCTAGCAATGGGTTTGCGGGGCCGTATTGAAGAAACGCAGATGGGGTCATATCGAAGCCCGAAACTACATTTTAATGCCGGCTGCAGTTAATAGATCTGTCTGCGGCACCACAATCTCGAGTCGAACCGGGTCGGCCGCTTTAACCAGCGCATGGCGAAGTGTCTCTTCCAAGGTATCCACCGCAATTACTTCAATGTCCATCGTTTTATAGATTTCTTGCCAATTTTCTTTGGGGATGATAACCTTCCGCGCACCTGCATGAATAGCTGCGGCAATCTTTGCCGAAACACCACCAACCGGCTTAACAAATCCGCGAATCGATATCTCGCCAGTCATGGCGACAGTATTATCAATAGGTATCTTCTTGATGGCTGAGTAAATGGCGGTTGCGACAGAGATGCCTGCCGATGGTCCATCAACTGGACCGCCGCCGGGAAAGTTGACATGTATATCATACTTCTGCCATTCAATACCAAACTGGCTAGACAAGACTGTGAGCACATTTTCGAGTGACCCTTTTGCCATGCTTTTGCGGCGCATGGTTCGACCAGGAGTGCCAAACTCTTCTTCATCCACTACGCCAGTAATGGTTAGTCGACCGTTGCTAAAGCGGTTTAGGTCGGCGGTTACCTCGATTTCCATAACTGTGCCGACATTAGGGCCATAGACAGCCAATCCATTAGCAAAACCGACTTGCGGCTTAGGCGGAATTTTGCGGTCAGGGCGGGGGCTATATTGTCCAAAGTTTACGACCCATTCGATATCAGCCCCGGTCACTGCTTGACGACGTTCATTAAGTGCAACCCCGGCAGCAATCTGAACAATGTTAACAGATTCGCGTCCATTGGTCGCATAACGGGAAATCGTCTCTAACGCAGAATCATCAATAACAAAGTCGATTTTCTGTGCGGCATTTTTTGCGATACGGCGAACTTCATCAGGCATAAGCGGGCGAAAAAAGATTTCCACACAGCGGGAGCGAATGGCTGGGGGAATATCAGAAGGCATACGAGTCGTTGCACCGACCAAACGAAAATCCGCAGGCAAACCATTTTGGAAGATGTCGTGGATATGGGTCGGTACGTTTGTGTCCTCTGAGCTGTAGTATGAGCTTTCTAGGAATACTCTGCGGTCTTCCAGTACTTTAAGTAGTTTATTCATCTGGATGGGATGCAGTTCACCAATTTCATCAATAAACAGAACGCCGCCATGTGCTTTCGTAACTGCGCCAGGCTTTGGCTGCGGTATGCCAGCCATGCCCAGTGGTCCTGCGCCTTGGTAAATCGGATCATGCACAGTGCCAATTAGCGGGTCAGCAATGCCGCGTTCATCAAAGCGGGCTGTTGTTGCATCCAGCTCAACGAACTTAGCTGTGGTGCGAAATGGCGATAATGGATTTGTTTTGGCTTCTTCAAGAACCAGACGGGCGGCGGCGGTTTTCCCAATTCCTGGCGGGCCGTATAGAATAACATGCTGCGGATTTGGTCCACATAAGGCAGCCCTAAGCGCCTTAAGACCTTCTTCCTGGCCAACAATATCGGCAAAGGTTGTCGGACGGGTCTTTTCGGCAAGCGGTACAGTTAGGGAGATGTCGCGTAAACGTTGCAATTTGTCCATTTCCTTCTTCGATTCCCGTTCAACAGCTACTTTACTGCCCTGCTGTGATCGCAGCAAATTCCAAAAATACAGACCGATGATCACCGCGAAGAGAAACTGGATCACTGTGATAATATTGATCGCGTAATCCATTCGTCCTACCTCCTATGAGACTGTTGCAAAGTCCAGCTGCGACGCGTATGGATGCGTTAGTGCCGTATGCGCCAAGGATGACATAGCGTTCGTACCGTTTCACCCGTAAGGGGTATGCCGCCAACTCCATTGGACAGGACGTCAGGTGCCGCGAAGGCCATGAATGGCCAGAGCGGTGAAAGGCGCTAAAGCGCCAAGAGTTGCGCAATCACGACTACGTTTGCTTGCGTACCTTATTTATGTACGCGGCGCGGCGCATGCCTCGCTATTCCTAGCAACTGGAGCTTTTTCACTAGTCTCTTGTCTCGATTGCAACGAAAATATCTTCGTCTTTGTTCAAGATTAGTATAGGCAGACGAATTGATTTTATCCTGAGTATAAATTGTTAGCATTCCGAATATGGCCAAAAAAGAAGGGAAAGAGGTTAAAACCTCTTTCCCTTACGCTGATTCTTCTTTTTTCTTCGATTTTCTATCAACTGTGACTAAAATCGGCTCCTCTTTGTTAACGACCACTTCTTTTGTCACAATACATTTGGTCACATCAGAGCGGGAAGGGATATCATACATCACGTTACGCATAATCGCTTCAATGATGGCCCTCAGTCCTCTGGCGCCAGTATTGCGCTTTAGCGCTTCTTCAGCAATCGCTCTCAGTGCCTCATCCTTAAACTCAAGCTGCACATTGTCAAGCTCAAGGAATTTCTGGTACTGTTTGGCCAAAGCATTCTTCGGCTCAACCAGAATCCGCACTAGCGCGTCTTCGTCCAGCGCATCTAACGTCACAATGACAGGCAGTCGGCCAACAAATTCTGGAATCAGGCCGAATTTCAGCAAGTCTTCTGGCAGGATTTTTCGCAGCACTTCGCCAACCAGTTTTTTCTCTTTGCTCTTCACTTCAGCGCCAAAGCCCATGCTTTTCTTACCAGTACGGGCTGAGATCAACTTATCGATTCCGTCAAAAGCGCCACCGCAGATAAAGAGAATATTGGTGGTATCTATCTGAATGAATTCCTGATGCGGATGCTTACGCCCACCCTGGGGTGGAACGCTGGCAACCGTACCCTCCAGAATCTTCAACAGAGCTTGTTGAACTCCCTCACCGGAGACATCGCGAGTAATTGATGGATTCTCAGACTTGCGAGCAATCTTATCAATCTCATCGATATAGACAATGCCTTTTTCAGCTTTTTCCACATCATAGTCAGCTGCTTGAATCAGCTTCAGCAAGATGTTTTCAACATCTTCACCGACATAGCCAGCCTCAGTCAAAGAGGTCGCATCAGCGATAGCAAAAGGTACATTGAGAATTCTAGCCAGAGTTTGCGCCAACAGCGTTTTGCCGCTGCCAGTCGGCCCAAGCATCACAATGTTTGATTTTTGCAGTTCGACATCATCCATTTTAGCGCCTAGATTAATGCGTTTATAGTGGTTATAAACGGCGACTGCCAGGCTCTTTTTGGCTTCATCCTGGCCGATAACATATTGGTCAAGAATACTGCGGATTTCCTTAGGCTTTGGCACATCCCGCAGCTCCACCTCCATGTCTTCGTTCAGTTCTTCCTCTATAATTTCGTTACAAAGTTCGATACATTCATCACAAATATAGACTCCGGGACCGGCAACCAGTTTTTTCACCTGTTCCTGCAGCTTCCCGCAGAAGGAGCACTTCAATTGCCCTTTGTCATCCCCAAACTTTAACATGGCGTCACCTCGTTTCCGGTTCGCTGATCAGTGAGCCTGAAGCCTAAGCCGAGCTCAGCCTGATGCAACCTTATTTCGGTTGTGAATCTGTAGGTCGGTCTGCCCGGGTCACGACAGAGTCAATCAAGCCATACGCCTTGGACTCCTCAGCAGACATGAAGAAGTCTCTCTCCACATCGCGTTGAATCTTCTCGACGGTTTGACCAGTATGACGCGCTAGAATCTCATTACCGATTTCACGCAACCGAAGGATTTCACGGGCGTGAATCTCGATATCTGTCGCCTGACCACGCGCTCCGCCGTGGGGCTGATGGATCATTACTCTGGCGTAGGGAAGAGCAAACCGTTTGTTCTTCGCACCAGCCGCCAATAAGATTGCAGCCATGCTAGCCGCAGATCCCAGGCAAATGGTGGATACGTCAGGTTTAATATACTGCATGGTGTCATAGATTGCCAATCCAGCGGTAACAACACCGCCCGGACTGTTGATATACAAATGGATATCTTTGTCAGGATCTTCTGACTCCAAGAACAGTAGCTGCGCAATGACCAGATTGGCAATCGTATCGTCAATCGGACCGCCGATAAAGACAATACGATCTTTTAACAACCTGGAGTATATATCATATGCACGCTCGCCGCGGTTTGACTGTTCTACGACAATAGGAACAAAACTCATACTAGACACCTCACTTGAAGGAAGATTTGGTTCTTCCAGTTTTATATGACCATTTTATCAGAAAATTATTCGCCAGCTTCTGCTTTTACAGCGCTGTCAAATATCACTTGCATTGCTTTCTTACGCAATACATTCTGCGAAAGCGCCCCGACGCGACCTTGCTCAATCACGATCTTGCGAACTTCATCCACTGGTGCGTTATAGCTTTGCGCCATCTCATGAACTTCCTGATCCAAGTCTTCATTCTCTACCTTGAGAGCCTCTGCCTTGGCGATCTCATCAAGCAGCAGATCGGTGCGGACAGCGATATCAGCCGACTCGCGATATTTCTCGCGCAAACCGGTTGCATCGGTCCCCATGTACTGCAAATAGTTCTCCAGCTTCAAACCGCGGTTCTGCAGATTGATATCCAAGTCTTCGATCATCTGATCAATCTTGGCTTCAACCATAACCTCAGGCAAATCAACTTTGACGCCTTCTACCGCTTGTTTCATGATTTCGTTACGATAGTCGCGCTCGCTTTTCTGACTGGCCGTCACTTCTAACTTATTCTTAATGTCAGCCTTTAATTCCTCTACAGAATCAAAGTTAGACGCGTCTTTAGCAAAGTCGGCGTCCACTTCTGGCAGCTCTTTCCGCTTAACGTCCTGGATAACAACATCGAATTTAGCTTCTTTGCCAGCCAATTCAGGAACAAAATAATCGGTTGGGAAGGAAACTTTGACTTCGCGGCTTTCGCCAGCTTTAGCGCCAAGTAATTGTTCTTCAAAACCGGGAATAAAGCTGCCTGATCCCAGTTCCAGCGGATAGCCTTTGGCGTCGCCGCCTTTAAACGGCTGACCATCAACAAAACCTTCAAAATCGATGATCGAGAAATCACCATTTTGCAGCGCAGCGTCAGGCACGACGATCATTTTCGCATGACGTTCACGCAATTCTTCAATTTTTTGATTGACTTCCTCTTCACTGACTGCAACCGGAGCCATGACCGCCTTCAAACCCTTATATTCGCCAAGCGTAACTTCCGGCTTAGCGACAACAGTTGCCTTAAAAATGAACGGCTGACCTTGTTCGAGTTGAACAACATCAATATGCGGACGGCTTACTGGCTCGATCTGCTGTTCATCAAGCGCTTTTGAGTACGCTTGGGGTGCCAGCAATTCAAAGGCCTCGTCAGCCAAAGCTTCTTTACCTAAACGGGCTTCAAGAATTTTGCGGGGGGCTTTACCTTTACGAAACCCAGGGATATTGACCTTGTTGGCCAATCGTTGATAAGCCCGATCAAAGGCCTTGTCCACTTCGGGTTGGGGGATTTCCACTTCCAGAACGATTTTGTGGTTGTCTATTTTCTCAGCAGTTACTCTCACAGTTACAGATAGCCTCCTTATTTACTGCCCGTAAGCTTCCAAGTTAGCCCTTCGTAGTGTACCGAAAGAAGGTTTAAAAGCATGGGCGCAATGTCATGCACTATATACTACCATAATTGTACACCAAAAACAAGTGATAAGCAAAAAACCCAGCAAGTCTGCTGGGGGCAAATTCATGGAGCGGAAAACGAGATTCGAACTCGCGACCCTCGCCTTGGCAAGGCGATGCTCTACCGCTGAGCTACTTCCGCATCAATCGCTGTTTATTCTGTTTGGGGCACTTTTATATTCTACACAGACTGTCGTGTTTTGTCAACCTCTTCTGTATTTTTTTCTGTAGTACCGTGTCAACTCTAAAACTGTAAGTAGAACGGCGATGGGATTTTGCAAGACAATGCGGAGGAGTGAGGCATATCGGACGTATGCTGATTGACGACAAATCAGTCTTGCGGAAAAGCCACCGCCAGTATACACAGGATTAGGGCTGATACGGTAATAATTCACCGAACATAACCACTATGCATATGATGTATTGATCCAGTGATGCCATTTCTGACAGACCGGGAGGATTCGACATGTTTTTTCGTTTATTAAGCCATTGCCGACTGGTGGAGGGCGCTTTCCGGGCTGCCATCTATGACCTCAACAGTGGCAAAGTTTTGTCTGTCAACGGCGGAGCCGCTGACCTGCTTATCGCCTGCCAGGCGCGCTCGGTTGAAGATGTTCTCGCTGAGCTACCCAACGCGGCAGTCTTTCAAACTTTCTTAAATACTCTAGTGGAAAAACAATTAGGTTCCTTTTACATGGTTGAGCCTGCCGCTAGAGCAGATGATCCCCTTATTGCACCACCTAAACTTGAGTTTATTTGGCTGGAGTTGACTGCAAAATGCAACAATCGCTGCCTGCATTGTTACTCAGAAAGCCACATGAATTGTGAAGAGACGACTGTGCCACATGAACGTTGGTTAAAGTTACTTGAGGAAGCGCACGCTGAAGGCGCGACCGGCATACAACTTATCGGTGGTGAGCCTCTGCTCTATCCCCAATGGCGTGATTTAGTGGAAAAAGCCTCTTCTTTGAAGTATGAGTATATCGAGATTTTTACCAACGCAACCCTAGTTCGCGAATCAGATATCGAGTTTTTCAAACGCCATCAGGTCCGAGTAGCGACAACAATTTACGCCGACAACGCCGCCATTCATGATACTGTAACAAAGAATCCTGGCAGTTTTGAACGCACGTTATCAGCTGCCCGCAGCATTGTCGCAGCAGGTATTCCTTTGCGAATAGCGTCAATCATTATGAAACCCAACGAGGGAGAAGTTGAAAACATCATGCGGTTATGCGAGGAGTTGGGGGTTGAATCAGGACCGCCTGATGTTGTGCGCCCAACTGGACGCGGCGACGATGAGGGTCTATTGCCTGAGACTTATTGCCGGTTACCGGTTCAGCCTCCCTTCGCCGTTGATCCTGAAGCGTTTTTTCAAGCCCAACGAGTAAACCCTTGCCTTGCTGGCAAAATCGCTGTCACCGCAGCCGGTGATGTTATTCCCTGCATTTTTGCCCGTAGCATGGTCTGCGGTAACATCTTGCATACTTCGCTCCGAGACGTTCTTACTGGTGCTCCTTTGAAAGAATGCTGGCATACAACCAGAGACTGTGTCGAAAAGTGCGGCGACTGCGAGTATCGCTATGCTTGTCACGATTGCCGTCCACTTGCGCAAGGCGCGGACCAAAACAAGAATTGGCTGGCCGCGTCTCCCGGATGTTCATATAACCCCTATACGGGGAAATGGGAGGATTTACATGAGTAAAAAACGCTATAGCCCCCCTAAATGGGAAGAAGCTCCGGAAATGGAAGAGTGGGAAGGCGAAGAAATGTCCGACGAAAGCCGGCAATGCTTCCCGTTCGGCTGTTTCCCGAGACCTTGTTTCCCGAGACCTTGTTTCCCGAGACCTTGTTTCCCACGTCCTTGTTTCCCAAGACCTTGTTTTCCGCGTCCCTGTTTCCCGAGTCAATGCTTCCCAAGACCTTGTTCCCCGCGTCCTTGTTTCCCGAGTCAATGCTTCCCAAGACCTTGTTCCCCAAGACCTTGTTTCCCAAGACCTTGCAATCCGCAACAGTGTTTCCCGAGACCTTGCTTCCCGCGTCCGTGCTCGCCGGTATAGAGCTTTCCAGCCGAAAGGCGGAGCCGCTTGGCTCCGCCTTATACTATTGAATTTAAGATTTTATGTGATAAGCCGCATACCTACGGTCACTGCCGAGAATATGCTTTTCAATCCAATCGACTGCGAACATAACTACATCCATGAGAACTTGCCGTTGTTTTTTATCCAAATCTTCCTGAGCGACTTTTCTCATCTTCTGAATAAAGTCATCATGTTCAGTACAATGAGCCGCCAAATCCCGCAGACCATAACCCTGCTGTTTCATCAGTTTCTCTTCGTATTGAAAATGGTAAACCGTATAGTCGCTTAATGCCCCGAATACCTGCGTAATTTCATCATGATAATCAAAACCGTCCTTGCGGTTAGCGATGTCATATAAATCTCCCGCTAAAGCAAACAGTTTTTGGTGCTGACGGTCAATTTCATCAATTCCGTTGGCATATTCCTGTTTCCATTCAAACATCAGTATCCCTCCTGCGATTTAGCTTATCAAAACGATCTAATTATTTGTAACTATTGTATCTTGTCTGTACAAAAAATGTCAATCACCCAATAGTAAATATTGATAGATAACCTATCGGGTTATTGTGTCGCTGCTATTTGCCGAAACTCGTCTGCCACTGCCTGCCTAAGTGAGGCATTTGTGAGAAAGTCAAATGCCGTCATGGCCATGCCTTTTGCCGCCTTAATGACGACTTCATCACCGCGCGGCGATGCGGCCGCCGCGCGGAAAGCATCCGAATGCGAGTTGACCGATTCAGCCGCGATGCTTAGGTATTCGTGAATGGCAGGAGTCACTAAACTCACATTGCCAATATCTGATGAGCCCAGAATCTCATCAGGACTTGGATAACCCATCTGCTCACCTAAAAATTCCATGTTGGCTTTGAACGCTTCACCGAGTGCTTTGTTCGAATACCGCTCAGCATAAACGAGGTCGACGGTCAACTTGTTCTCAGCCCCGGTTGTTAGCGTAGCTGCTGCAGCAATCTTTTGCAAATCCTCTACCATCCCTAATAGCGCCTTGCGAGTCTTGGCGCGTACCGTAAAGTTCGCGGCAGCATACTCTGGTATGATGTTTGAGGCTTGTCCGCCTGCTGTGATGATACCGTTGATCTTTGCTGTCGCGGGCCAAGTTTGGCGAAGCACGTCGATACCGGTAAAGAATTGAATGACTGCCGTCAACGCGTTAATACCCCGTTCGGGGGCGGCAGAATGAGACGCTTTGCCGAAAAACTCCGCTTCGACAGATACGGCTGCTAAACCGCCCCGACCAATAATGTTCTTCGTGCTCGGATGCATCATGATGGCGCAATCGACTTCGTTAAAAGCACCGCGATCAACCAAGAGGATTTTACCACCGCCCCCCTCTTCAGCAGGAGTGCCGATGACAGAAATCTCCCCAACGAGATTCTCCATAAGACGGGCGATTCCAAGCGCAGCACCGACTGCAGCCGAGGCGATGATATTATGACCACATCCATGACCCACCCCTTTGAGTGCGTCGTATTCTGCCAGCAGCGCAACTCGTGGGCCGACTCCGATGCCTTTTCGTGTTGCTTTGTAGGCAGTCTCAATACTGCAGTACGGATGTTCTATCGTGAAGCCGTTTTTTGCCAATAATTCCGTCTGCCACGCAACCGCTTTTCGTTCTTCAAAACCCAATTCCGGATTTGCATGGATGTCATGACTTAACTTTAAGAGAGCGGCGGCGTTTTCGTCAACCGCCGCCCGAATAACATGTTTCATTTCTGTATCCTCCTCCATACTGTATTCCTCTACGTTATTTGTCCGATGACTAACTCGCTCTAAGACTCCCGCTTCTCCAAGCGGGATCCCCTAAAGGGAGCCTTCGGCTTAGCGAAATCATAGATTTCGAGCCTCAGTCTAAGAGCGACTAAGTCCCTGGATAAGTGCGACTAAGCTTCAGATGGAGTGATAACTCCACCTGAAGCAAGTCTTACTTTATCCTTCAAGAATATGGCAAGCTGCATAGTGTCCACTGCCCGAGTCTTTCATCATTGGCGCCTGCTCGTGACAGATCGGCCGCGTATAAGGACAACGGGCGTGAAAATGACAGCCTATCGGCAATTCAGTCGGAGTAGCTGGCACATCACCACTCAGGGAAGTCTCTTGTAGGCTTTTTCCGCCTAATTTGGGCACCGATGCAAATAAGCCCTGGGTATAGGGATGTAGCGGCCGTGCAAACAACTCCTGTTTGGGTCCCATCTCGACGATTTTACCAAGATACATGACTGCGATTCTGTCGCTGATATGTTTAACTACCGCCAGATCGTGGGCGATAAAGAGATACGAAAGGTTGAATTCTTCCCGCAGATCCATCATCAGATTGAGTATCTGCGCCTGGATAGATACGTCGAGCGCAGACACCGGTTCATCAGCAATGACGAATTCCGGACTTAATGCCAGTGCTCGCGCGATGCTGATGCGCTGCCTCTGACCGCCGCTGAATTGATGAGGAAAGCGATCAGCCTGCTCTTGTCGAAGTCCGACCTTATCGAGGAGAAGCATAGCCTTGTCATCCGCTTCCCGGCGGTCAACGGCCAGCTTGTGAAACAGCATCGGCTCGGTCAGAATACGTCGAATAGTGTGCCGCGGATTCAAGGACGCATAGGGATTTTGAAATACCATCTGCATACGGCGTCGAAACGGCAGCATCTGTTTTGCGTCATAGGCGGTGATGTCTTCGCCGTCATAGACGATTTGGCCGGAACGCGGCTCGATCAGCTTGATGATCGTCCGGGCGGTCGTGGACTTGCCGCAGCCTGATTCACCGACGATACTGAACACCTCGCCGCGCCCTACCGTAAAGCTGACATCATTGACAGCATGAACATGGCGTGAACGACGGACAAGCCGCCCTCCCTCCAGACGCAGTTCCTGCCAAATGCCTTTCGATAAAGCGAACCGCTGTGTCAAATTGTTTACTTCTAAAAGTGGTTTAGTCACAGGCCAAGCCTCCTTTCAAAGGAAAATGGCAGGCGACTCTGTGGCCTTCAGTCATCACTGCCTCCTCTGGTTCCTCGCGCCGGCAGATGTCCTGACAGTACCGGCATCGGGGTGCAAACTTGCAGCCAGGTGGCAGGTCAAACGGACTAGGCACCATGCCAGGTATTTGTTCCAGCCTGCTTTGTTCGTCAGTAAGACGTGGAATGGAACGCAGCAAGCCGACTGTATAAGGATGAGCAGGCGATTCGATGATGTCAGTAACTGTGCCACGTTCGACTACCTTGCCGCAGTACATAACAACTATTTTGTCTGCGGCCTCTGACACCAAGGCCAGATCATGGGTAATTAAAATCAGGGAAGTATTCTGGCTGCGTACCAGTTCCAAGAGACGACGGATGACTTGCGCCTGCACGGTGACGTCAAGCGCGGTAGTCGGCTCATCAGCGATAATCAGCTCTGGATTGGTCGCGAGTGATATTGCAATAATCACCCTCTGCCGCATGCCGCCGCTAAATTCGTGCGGATAACTGCTAATCCGCTCTTGGGGCGCAGGGATGCCGACTGCTTTTAAGAGTTCGATGGCTTTGGCGCGCCGTTCCTTCTTACCGAGTTGTGTCTGATGAATGGCGAGCGATTCCTCTATCTGCTGCCCAATCGTATAAAGTGGATTCAAAGAAGTCATCGGGTCCTGAAACACCATAGAAATCTTATTGCCGCGAATGGCATGCATCTCTTCCTCGCTTTTTGCGAGCAAGTCTTCGCCCTCAAAGGTAATGCCGCCGCCTTCAAACTGACCGGGCGGATCAATTAGCTTTAAGATAGAAAAACCGGTGATGGATTTGCCGCAGCCGGATTCGCCGACAATGCCGAGAACCTCGCCTTTCTTGAGTGAAAAGCTGACCCCGTCAACCGCTTTAACCACGCCGCGAAACGTATAAAACCAAGTCTTCAAATTGTTAACTTCTAATAAATATTCGCTCATGCCGTCACCCCTATTTCAGCCTCGGATTGAGTTCATCGCGCAAAAAGTCCCCCAGCAGGTTGACTCCGACAACCATCATCAGCAGCGCGATGCCCGGGAAAACCGAAACCCACCACAAACCGCTGAAAAGCACCTGGTAGCCATTAGACAGCAGCAGGCCCAGCGACGGTTTGGTGATTGGCACGCCGACGCCTAAAAAGCTGAGCGTTGCCTCTGTCAGAATAAAGTTGCCTACTTGGATAGTGGCGATGACAATCAACGGTGTCAGTACGTTCGGTAAGATATGACGGAACATGATTACCCATGCCGGAAAGCCGCATACCCGAGCCGCTTCGACATATTCTTTATTTCGCTCTGCCAGCGTCGAACCGCGCACCGTCCGCGCATAGGTGACCCAGCCCACCAGGGTCAGAGCCAAAATCAGCTTTTCAATGCCACGGCCAAACGCGACCATGATAAACAAAGCAATCAACATGCTGGGAAACGACAACTGCACATCGGCGATACGCATGATTAGCGAATCAACCCAACCGCCGCGATAACCGGCGATGATCCCGAAAAATGTTCCTAAAAGCAAGGACAAGATAGTCGCAGATACCCCGACGAACATAGAGATGCGCACACCGTAGACGATGCCGCTCAATAGGTCACGTCCCTGCTGATCTGTGCCCAAGGCAAACCGAGCCTCGCCGTCAAGCCAGACCGGTGGGCGAAAGGAATTGTCCAGGCTTAATTCTTTCAAGTTGTACGGATCCTGCGGGGTCAAAAACGGTCCGACAATCGCCATTAGCATAAAAAACGCAAGCAGTCCTGCCCCCATAATGGCAAGTGGATTGGTCTTAAAGTTGTAAAAGCTTTCTGACTTTCGCCATGCGTTTACCATTTTTTTCATCATGTCACCTCATCTCAATTCGCGGGTCGATTAGCGTGTAAATCAAATCAACCAGGAAATTGATGACAACAAACAGGACAGCAACCATCAACAGATACGCGACAATGACAGGGCGATCAATCCTGTAAATAGAGTCAATAAGCAGCTTGCCCATGCCTGGCCACGAGAAGATGGTCTCAGTGATGGTAGCAAAGGCAATTAGCTGACCAAATTGCAGACCAAACACGGTGATAACCGGAATGAGGGCGTTCTTTAAGGCGTGACCAAACAGTACGCTTTGTTCAGATACACCCTTTGCTTTTGCAAACTTGATATAATCTTGGCGCATCACTTCCATGATTCCGGCGCGAGTCAAGCGGATCAGCATAGCCATCTGACCGACCGCTAGAGTCAACGCCGGCATGATAATATGCTGGATGCCGTCCCACGTAAAGATGCTAATCCGCAGGCCGAAGATGGTCTCCGCTTCTCCCCGGCCAGAAGATGGCAAGAGCGTCGTCTCTACCGCAAACAATAAGATTAACATGATGCCAAGCCAAAAGGAAGGCAAAGAAATCCCCAACAGAGAGAGCGACATGATGCCCCGACTGGCAAGCGTATTCGGGTATGCGCCCGCAAAGACACCGAGCGGGATGGCAACCACCCCTGCGAGCAGCATCGCGAATACAGTCATTTCAAGGGTAGCAGGCATGCGCTCCAGGATCAGGTCCACAGCAGGACGGCGGAAGACAAACGATACACCAAGATTGCCATGTACGGCATTATTCAAAAAAATGCCATACTGCTCCCAGAGCGGGAGATTTAAACCTAACTGTTCGCGGGCCAAATTGATCTCTTCATCAGTCGCCTCCGGCGGCACTAAGAGGAGCACGGGATCGCCGGTCAAGTTCATGATACCGAATACAATGACAGAAACGACCAAAAGAACTAGCAGCATTTGTCCAAAACGCTGCAGCGTGTATTGCAGCAATCTCCTCACCCTTTATCTGTAAAAATGCCGCTGCCGACGGGGCTCACCCGCCGACAGCGGTCCAAAAGCTACTTTTTGAACTTAATGTCATATGCATAGATGTAATCATCAAGTCGCGGATTGAACTCGATGTTTTTCATCGCACCATAGCTAGACTCTTGGAAGTAAATAGGAATGAACGGCATTTCTTTGTCGAGGAGCTTAGTCGCATCCTGCAGATACTTCGTGCGTTCATCCATCTTCGCCGAAGCATCAGCCTTGTCAACCAGCGCATCAAACTCGGCATTTGCAAAGTGGCCGCGGTTGGAGCCGCCACTTCCCTTCAGCTTATCACGGCTGTAGAACATCGACCGGTACCAGATGCCTGCATCAGCCGTGTCTGAACTCCAGCCGACCAAGCAAATTGTGGTTTTATCGCCTGGACGGATATGGTTAAAGAAAATTGATTTCGGCATGATGTTGAGGTTTACCGTGATGCCCACTTTTGCGAGCTGAGCCGCCAGCGCTTCGGCAACCTTGGAATCATTGGGATAACGATCATTGGATGCGTCAAGGGTAACGGTAAAGCCATTCGGGTAGCCAGCCTCAGCTAACAGCTTCTTTGCCTGTTCCGGATTATACTTTACGCCTTGAAGTCCTTCTACATAGCCGGCGACCTGCTTGGGGTTGCCTTGGTTGGCGACAAATGCATGACCGTTCATCACATTTTTGATAATCGATTCATTGTCGATAGCCATGCGGACAGCCTGTCGTACTTTTTCCTCTTTAAACGGGTTCTTCGGCAGGCTGATTCCTGGCGTCTTATCACGAGTAACGTCAAGCGTCAGATAGATGAGGCGCAAACTGGGAATACCATGCAACGCGAGCTTTTCATTCTTTTGTATCTTCTCTGAGTCGCGCACCGGGACGTCAGCAATCAGTTGGACTTCGCCGCTCAGAAGAGCTGCGGTGCGAGTAGCCTCATTGGAAATTGGACGGAAAATAACAGTCTTAATTGTTGCCGGACCGTTCCAGTATTTATCGAAAGCTTCGAGAGTAATGTGATCAGCTTTAATCCATTCCTTGACTTTATAAGGTCCTGTGCCTATCGGCTTTAAGTTAAACTCCTGGTCTCCCACCTTGGTTACATACTCTTTATCAATAATCATGACTTTTACCATGTCAGCAAGAAATGCCGCATAAGGTGCCTTGGTCTTAATCTCCACTGTATAATCATCAATTTTTTTCACACTGGAAACGCTAGAAACAATGCTGCCTGCAACTTTCAACCCAGAGAATCGCTCGATTGTGTAGACTACATCATCAGCGGTAAACGCATTACCATTATGGAAGATTACATTTTTACGCAAATAAAAAACCCAGGTGACAGGATCTTTTTGTTCCCACTTCTCCGCGAGACCAGGAATAATTGACAGATCTGCTTTGCGATTAATCAAACCGTCATAAATGTTCGAGTTAATCGAGTTGGTCGGACCCTCATCCTGCTGTTGCGGGTCAAGGAACAGGGCATCAGAGCTTTGCGCGATAACAAGTTTGTCAGTTAACGCCGATTTGGCTTCTTTCTTATCGCCGCCGCAGCCAGCCAAGGCAAGTGACAGAGACAGAATGAAAACAGCCAGTAACAAGAGTCGTTTTTGCTGTTTCAACATGGTTACCCCCTCTTTTACGAATTGTGTATGTACCCGGAAGACCCTTCATTACAGAAAGGCCGGCCGATCCAATTACTATTTATTGTATCGATTAACAAGGAAGTCTGTCAATCGACGAAATTCCTCTTGTATTGGACATTTTTATCCCTGTAGCCTTTCAATCGAGTCCAGAGGCATAATTTGGTACATTCTTGAGTGGAAAAATTTACTGTCCTGTACTCCCATCCTCGGTGACCTTAATAAACTCTAAAAATAAAAAAACAGACCCTCTAATGAGAGTCTGTCAAAGGCCGTTCAACTTACTTTCTGGTAATTTCGTGTCTTGAAACGGAATCACCGTTTAAGATATCGGCGGTTTGCGCATAGTCAAAAGCAGGATTTGCGGCTTGGACGAATCCGATAAACCAAGCTCGATAGAGGCTGGTCATGGTTTTTGCGTCAATGCCGGCGCGAGTCCAGTTTTTCTCTTGCAGACAAGCGCCACCCTGCCAAACAACCTTGTCAACAGAATTCTCAACCAGCATATCGGCTTGATCGCAGGGCATCCCATTCAAAAAATAGTCATTCATTGCCTTGTAGATGCCGCTAGCGGTGTTCAAGTCATAACGTCCTGATACTTTCGCATCTGAACCGCAGGCGTCGCCGTCTTCAGCAAACGCCTTGGTAGCTGTTTGCAGACCCGCGTCACCGCACATAGCGGTCATTTCCTTAACAAAAGCCGCTTCACGGCTTTCTACGATATTGATTTGCTTTTGCAGCCAACCGTGAATGTTGCTTTGGTCAATCATTTCACTTAAGTCTTTTTCCGGCAAGGGCTCGCCATAGCTCTGCCAGACTTGTTCACGCAGTTCCTCGGCGGTTGAACCGCACATATCGCTTGCCAGATCGAAAAGCCGCTGTTCGCGCTTTTCCACGCGTTGGATTTTATTAAATAGCCAATAGTGAATCGGAGCTAAAAACGCACTCATAGTTATCCTCCTTGAACTTATCGTTAGATCACTGCATTTAAAGCAGCCAAGAGATCTGCCAAATCAGAACCGTGAATTTCCGCCGCGCGCGAAACTGGTTCACCGGCTGAGGACGGACAACCGAGACAGCCCATGCCGAAGGAGCGGAATACAGGGACGGTCTGCGGGTAAATCCGGACAATATCAGCAATGATGCTGTCTTGGGCAATCCTGTCGCCAATTACCAGTGTTCCTTCAGTTAAGCCGCCGGCGATCGGAGCAATTTTATCACTGTCTTTTGATTGGGGTACTTCCGGTTCACTTGTCACACTGACACCTTGATAAAAGCGAGCCAGCACATCTGCTTTGAACTTTTTAAAACCGATTCGGTCGATAAATTGACCAACACGCTCAATGTCGGCATACTGCTGGTAATATTCAACAATGATATCCACGATCTGCAAGACTTCATCATATTGAAGGCCTTCAATCAGTTTTTCAGCGAGACGTGGATGCGAGCCAGCACTGCCGCCAACATAGACATCCCAACCATCATCTGTACCCATTACGCCGATGTCCTTAATATATATTTCCGAGCAGGAGTTAGCGCAGCCGGCCACCCCAAATTTCATGCGTGAGGGCATTTCCTTTTTGTGCCAGCGTTTATCCAATTCCAGACCGAGTTTGACACTGTCTTGCTTGCCGCGTTTACAAAAAGCAATGCCTGGGCAGATTTTGATGCTGCGCACACAGTTGGCAAAGCCCATCGCCGGCTCCATACCAAGATCAGCCCAAACATTCTCAATGTCTTCAGCCTTCAACGCAGTGATCATAATCCGCTGGGCGGAAGTCAGTTTTAGGATGCCACCATATCTTTCAGCCACATCGGCGTATTTTCTCAGCATATCTGGTTTAACAAAGCCTGCGGGCAGATGAGGGGTTACGGCATACGTCTTCTTACCGTTATGAATTTTTTGCAGATTTGCTCCTTTGGGCAACATAGATCATCGCCTCCTTCAATCTATTGTTAGCATACCTCAATTTAGCCTAAGGATATGTGACATAAATCATATTTATGGGAAATTCGAAAGTATTGTCATAGTTCTTGCGGTACACGCTTGAACGACGCTTTCAGCAAAACCTCCTCCATTGCATCACTGATCAGCGGCGCCGCGCCACTATTGATAGAAAGCGGCTCACTTTGCCAACGTCTGACAGAAAAGGCTTGGTACTGTTTATTGTCCCTAACATATGTCTTTACCGTTAACAGTAAATCAATTTCTTGCCAAGTTTCGTCATCCCAGAAACCACGGTTGTAGGTGATGTCGTGCAGGCGAACGATCTCTGTAGCGACCACAATATCAGCATCCTGATCGCGAGTCAACTTCTCGAGAGCTGCTTTGTTCATCGGTTTCTCCATGCTACGGATTTCGGCAGTCACTTCGTAAAAAGGATAACGAAACACTCGTTTCCAGCTGTCCTGAATAATTTTGTTGATTTCTTTGCTCTGATACCGCGCCGTATCCACTGGGCCGACCAGCACCACCCGACGTGTTTCAAAAGCGAAGCACTGCACAGGTGCGAAACTTTGGTAAGCGAATAGCACTAACAGCGTCAGTAGTATGTATCCTCTCTTCACGCAGACACCTCCAAAATATGTTCCTGTCCAAATTGTAGCATATGGCAATAAAAACAAAAACCCGGTTACGCCGGGTTTTTGTTCAACCTCATTTAGCAGGCTTAAAAGTACGGCAATTGGTCTGATCGCTCTTAATCGCTTCCCGACCGCCGCCGTCCACATTGACCTCAATAGCGGAAGCATCACACTGATTTCCTTGTTCCCAATAGTTGCAATTTGAAACCAAACATTTTACACCAGACAATGCCATGAATGTCACCTCCAACATGATGATGAATTTAGTATGCGGCAAACTCATCATCATATCCCTGGGAAAAAATATTGATCACAAATATTTTTTAAACCCTTCAACAACCCCTTTAGCGTATCCTATACTTTCATAAAACCGATGGGCTTCCTTGCGTTTAGCAAGCGAAGCAAACATGATGTAATAGCAATTTCGTTCACGAGCGCGTTCTTCAATATAGCTAACCAGCAATTTGCCGATTCCTAACCCGCGCGCTCTTTCACTAACAATCAGATTCTCCAGAACTACAAACGGCCGACAATCACCCACTACATCCATGCAGATAATGCCCATTACCGAGCCAATCAACCGATGCTGATCGTCTCTGGCTCCGATTAAGATATAATCCGGGTTATGAACTATCTTTTCTAAGGTGTCCTTCAGGCAAGCTATATTGGCTTCTCGTCCACAAAGCTCCTGGCTCAAAGCGGCAAGTTCTTTTAGGTCCGTTCCCTCAATCCGTACAATTGTCGGCATAGGTTTCCTCCTCATCGTGGCAAAACGCTTGCTTTTCACCATTAATTATACAAATATATGCAGCCTCAACTCATAACATTTGTCTGGCATTTTCATGACATTAGGCCGAAACTGTTCTCAACAAGAAAAACCGCTAGCGAAGTCTTGATAAGACGAGGATGTTTTAAGTACGATGAACACGAGCGGCACAAATGTACCACTATTATTATTTAATATCGCATAGTGGCGCTCATATCGTCTCGTGGCGCTAGTGTTTTGGCCCTACGCTACAAGCCTTCGACGCGCTCGGAGATTTAGATTCTAGTAGTAAAGAAAGTCCGCCCCATTCGTTTGGAGCGGACTCTTCTCACAACTATTATTTGTCGAACAACTTGCTGAAGGTAAATTTATTAACTTGACGGTTGAGTTTGGCGATCGCACCGGTTAGCGGGATTTGTTTGGGGCAGGCGGCGGCGCAGTTCTGCGCATTACCGCAGGCAGCGATGCCGCCAGGGCCTGTTAAGGCTTCCAATCGCTCGTCTTTTTGCATTGCGCCAATAGGGTGGGTATTGAATAACTGCACTTGGGCGATCGGGGCAGGCCCGAGGAAAGCGGAATCCGGATGATAGTTCGGGCAGGATTCCATGCAGCAGCCACATGTCATGCAGCGAGAGATAGGATACACCTCTTCTTGGTCCTTTTGCGCCATGCGCGGGCCACGGCCAATCAACATCGTGCCATCCACATTAACCCAGCCTTTGACTGTTTTTAATGCGTCAAACATACGTTGGCGGTCAATCATCAGGTCGCGAACGACCGGGAACTTTGTCAAGGGCGCCAGCGTAATCGGTTGTGTCAGATGCGCGATCAGCGCTGAGCAGGCTTGCCGCGCCTTGCCGTTGATAATCATACTGCAAGCGCCGCATACTTCCTCGAGGCAATTGCATTCCCATACAACCGGATTCACCGTTTGGCCATCTTTAGTGACAGGGTTCTTCTGGATTTCCATCAGCGCAGTCACGACATTCATATTGTCAGTATGCGGCACCATGAATTCCTGGGTATATGGCGCTGAGTTCGGTGTATCCTGGCGTTTGATAATCAAGTGCACGGTCTTCATTTACTTGGCCTCCTTCTTGGCGGACGCCGAGTTGTCTACATCGTAGCGACGGGCTCGCGGCTGCACCAGCGAAGTATCTACTTCTTCATAGCGCAGGACCGGACCATCTGGCGTATATGAAGCCATGGTCGTTTTAAGCCAGTTTTCATCATCGCGTTCCGGGAATTCGGGTTTAAAGTGTGAACCCCGGCTTTCATTGCGATTGAGCGCGCCAACGGTTATGACGCGCGCCAGTTCAAGCATATGTTTGAGTTGGCGGGTGAACAAAACAACTTGGTTGGCGTGACGGGATTTATCAGCTACGTGCACTCTCTGCCAGCGTTCTTTCAGCTCCAGCAGTTTGTTGTCAGTCGCCGCCAGTTTCGCGTTATAGCGCTGAATTGTGCAGTTTTCAGTCATCCAGTCGCCCATTTCACGGTGAATGGTATACGGATTCTCCGGTCCGTCCATTTTCAACAGTTGTTCGTAAGCGTCGATCTCCTTCTTTTTGTAGGAATCAGCTGTTGAAGAAGCCAGATCTTTACGCTGCCGGCCTTTGACAAAATTGACCGCAGCCGGACCGGCGACCATGCCGCTATAGGTTGCCGACATCAAGGAATTGCCACCCAGACGGTTAGCGCCGTGATACATGTAGTCACACTCACCAGCTGCAAACAGTCCGGGGATCTTGGTCATATGGCTGTAATCTGTCCACAGACCGCCCATTGTGTAGTGCATGGAGGGGAAAATCTTCATCGGTACTTTGCGCGGATCTTCACCGATAAACTTCTCATAAATCTCCATGATACCGCCTAGTTTGCGATTAAGCTCTTTAGCGTCAATATGCGATACATCCAGGTACACAATGTTCTTGCCATCAACGCCTAGCCCCATCTCGGTGCAGACTTTAAAAATGGCTCTGGCAGCTACATCACGGGGAACCAGGTTGCCATAGGCAGGATACCATTCTTCAAGGAAATACCAAGGTTTTCCGTCTTTGTAGGTCCAAATGCGTCCACCATCACCGCGTGCCGATTCACTCATCAGGCGGCGTTTATCTTCACCCGGCAGAGCGGTGGGATGGATTTGGATAAACTCGCCGTTGCCATAAACGGCTCCCTGTTGGTAAGCGATGGATGACGCGGAACCATTAGAGATAGTCCCATTTGTGCTGCGGCCAAACACCATTCCGATGCCGCCTGTGGCCAGAATCACAGCGTCTGCCATGAAGGCTTCAATTCTCATGTCAGTTAAGCTCTGAGCAACAATACCGCGGCATTCGCCGTTTTCATCGAGGATGGCTGACAGGAACTCCCAGCCTTCATACTTGTTGACTAAGCCCTTGCTCTCATAGCGGCGAACTTGCTCATCAAGCGTGTTCAAGAGTTGCTGACCAGTCGTCGCGCCGGAAAAAGCTGTCCGTTTATGCTTGGTGCCGCCAAATGGACGCAGATCCAAAAGTCCTTCTGTTGTACGGGTGAACATCATGCCCATTCGATCAAGCATATAGATGAGTTCCGGTGCAGCGTCGCACAGCGCCTTTACCGGCGGCTGATTGGCGAGAAAGTCACCGCCAAGCACGGTATCCATGAAATGTTGCTGTGGTGAGTCACCCTGTCCCTTAGTGTCAAGCGCGCCGTTCATGCCGCCCTGGGCGCAGCCGGTGTGAGAGCGTTTGACGGGGACGACGGAGAACAGATCTACCTTTTGTCCAAGTTCAGCAATGCGCATCGTGGCCATTAAGCCAGCAGCACCGCCGCCTACAACGATGATTTTCATGTTTTCCTCCCCCTCCTAGCCGGCAAAGCGCATCAGCGCTGCGAGTCCAGCGATATTTAGCAGTGCGAATAGTCCCCAGCAAGCATACTGACTCATTTGCTGAGAGCGCGGGCCTACTGTGACGCCCCAAGTAATCAGGAATGTCCATAAGCCATTGGTGAAGTGAAAAATGGTGGCGACCAAGCCGATGGCATGCAATGCCAGGACGATAGGATCAGCCATCACCTGGGAAACTGCCTTAAATGTCGTGACTTGCCCCAGACCAGAGCCGCCAAAACGCAGCAGCCATACATGCCAAATAATGAAGGCAAACGCGATATAGGCAGTAATCCGCTGCGCGTAGAAGGTCCAGTTACGGAAGTAGGAATAGGTCAGCACATTGTTTTTGGCAATAAACGCGGCGTACAATCCATAGATGCCGTGAAACAGCAACGGCAGAGCAATGAAGCCAATCTCCATTGCCGCTTTCATAGGTAGAGTCTGAATAAATGCCGTGGCAGCGTCAAACTCCTTCGGACCGGCGAGGGCCCGGGAAATCGTGAAGATATGCTCGAGGAGAAAGAAGCCGATCGGCACAATGCCGGTTAGTGAATGAAGCCTTCGCAGGTAAAAGTCAGTCTGACTCACACTTACAACCTCCGATATGGTTTTTGACCTTCTTCATAATAATTTCTACCTTCACTATCGATCACGACAATAGCCGGGAAGTCTTCAACAGTTAGTTTGGAGATCGCTTCGGTGCCAAGGTCTTCATAGGCAATGATCTCATACTTTTTGATGCTTTTTGCAATGAGCGCCGCTGCGCCGCCGGTGGCGGCAAAATACACTGCACCATGTTTCTTCATAGCTTCAACAACTTCTGCTGTACGATAGCCTTTGCCGATCATGCCTTTTAGACCCTGGTCAAGCATTTTCGGCGTATAAGCATCCATCCTGCCGCTAGTGGTCGGACCGGCTGACCCGATTGGCTGGCCAGGCTTAGCAGGGGAAGGTCCTACATAATAGATGATCTGCCCGGCGAAATCCACAGGCAATGGCTCGCCGCGATCAAGTGTTTCAATTAGCCGCTTATGTGCGGCATCGCGCCCAGTATAAATAGTCCCGGTAATCAACACACTATCGCCTGCTTTTAGACTGCGAGCAGCTGCTTCCGTCAGCGGGGTGGTAATGCGAACTTGTTCCGCCATTTTCTCCACTCTCCTTATATCGTTACTTCCGCATGCCGGGTGGCATGGCAGTTGATATTGATCGCTGCCGGCATGCCGGCGATGTGGGTAGGAAAGTATTCGACATTGACGCCAAGAGCGGTAGTTATGCCGCCGAGCCCTTGTGGACCAACACCTGTCTTGTTAACTAATTCGAGAAGTTCTTCTTCAAGTTTTGCATAGACCGGATCAGTATTTCGTTTGTTGATCGGACGCAAAAGCGCTTTTTTCGCTAAATAGGCTGCCTTTTCAAACGTACCGCCGATGCCAACACCAACTACGATCGGCGGACAGGGATTTGAGCCTGCGGCTGAAACTGTATCGGTAACAAATTTCTTCAAGCCGGCGACACCTGCCGAAGGAGTCAGCATTTTGACTGCGCTCATGTTTTCACTGCCAAACCCTTTTGGCGCAATCGTAATATGAATTTTATCGCCAGGAACTATGTCAATATGTAAAATGGCAGGAGTGTTGTCGTTCGTATTTTTGCGAACAAACATCGGATCATTGACAACTGATTTACGCAGATAGCCATCCTTATAGCCTTTTGCGACGCCGGCGTCCACAGCAGCCTTGAGGTCGCCTCCTTCGATATGCACATCTTGGCCAATCTCCATGAATACAACAGCCATGCCTGTATCCTGGCAAATCGGCATGGCTTCTTGTCTGGCGATGCAGGCATTATCCACCAGTTGACCAAGAATCTCACGACCGAGGGAAGACTCCTCCTTTTCCTTGCTCTGCGTCAGAGCATTGAAGATGTCTTCAGAAAGGTAGTAGTTGGCGTCAATACATAGCTTGGCAACAGCCTCTGTGATGACTTGAGCCTGGACAGTACGCATAAATACCCTCCTTTAATAGTACAGAATATTTCCTATATACTCCGTTTCGCTCTTTATCTGCTTTTTCCTTCCCAAAAATTCAGACGTTTTAATTTGTCGAAGCAAACGCAAACTGGATCACGACCTGCTATAGCTAGCCGTGATCCAGTTTGCGTTTTTATACAATCTGTTTTCGGTCGTTTGCCGCTGCAGGTCTAGAGGTAGAACAACGGCGCTGCCCAGAAGAACAACGAGGTAATTACCATGTAGACGAAGAACAAGATTAGACAATAACCCATGATGTCTTTGAAGCCTAGTTTGGCAACACCCAGCAGAGGAATAGCCCAGAACGGCTGAATAATGTCTGTGGCCATGTCGCCCCAAGAATAAGCAACAACCGACAGCGCGTCAGGCACGCCCAGGTTTCTGCCAGCTTCAATAACGTATGGTGCTTCAATCGCCCATTTCGAACCGCCCGACGGAACGAAATAGTTAAGAATGCCTGAATACCAGAATACGATCAATGCATACGTGTCTTTTGTTGCGATAGCTGTGAACCAGTCAGCGATGACGCTATCGAGTTTGGAGTACGAGATGATGCCAAAAATACCAGCATAGAACGGGAACTGTAGTACAACGCCCCATATGAAGGTACCAGCCTCTTCGGCTGCTTTCAAGAGTGACGCCGGTGTGCGATGCAGCAAGATGCCAATCATTAGGAAGGCGAAGTTAACTACGTCCAAAGTGAGTAGAGGACCATTTTTGCTAAAATGCCAGAACAACCAGACAATTCCGGCAATACCAGTTACATAGTTAATAATTGGGCTATGCTCTATTCTCTGACCAGGAGTCGGGTTTAAAGGCAGCACTGGCGGTTGGAAGCCTTGTTCTTCACCAAGAGCTGCTGGATCGGCTTCAATTACATTCTCCGGTTTTGGATGCAGTCTCGGGGTGAATAGCGTCATTGCAATTAAAATCGTCGCACATAGCAACAGATTGAAAGGATGGAAAATAGTTTGAGTGACAGGAATCAAGCCAATTTTTGCTTCCATGAAATGTTTAGGAGTAGCAACCAACAGCGGCGCTGACGCCGATAATCCCGCATGCCAAAATGTGCCCAAGCCCAAATAGGCTGCAGAGACTAATAGCCGATAGTCTACACCCCGCTGCTTGCGGCCGATGTATTTGGTAAATACGGCACTGCCGACGATGGAAAAACCCCAGTTGATCCAAGCGGAAACCATGGAGAACGCCGCCATCATGGCGATGCATCCGGCCGGGGTCTTAGGGAGGCCAGCCAGCTTGTCAAGTAAGCGCCCCACTGGAGGCGAAACGGCGAGAATATAGCCTGTCATGATGATCAGAGACATCTGCATGGCGAAGCCCAAAAGCGTCCAGAAGCCTCTGCCCCAGTATTGAATCAGTTGATATACGGTGGATTGAGTAAAAATCAGAGCAATGCCGAATGCAAACATACTTAGAACTACTGCAATTACCCAAGCGTCAGGAACCCAACGAGTGCTCCAGCGAGTTAATGCTGTTGCCATCCTTTGAAGCATGAGATCAACCTTCTTTCTTATTTATTAACAAGCCAGACCGGATAAACCATTCACCTCCATTCGACAATACCTGGCTTACAGCTTAAGCAATGCAAAAATCATGCCATCTGCAGTAAACTCAGAAAAGAAAAACTACCCCCAAATACAGCAGGGAAGTTGACACATTTTTTGGACTTGACTGATTATTTGCAAATTGCCGTTGGTAGAGTCTCTACCAACGGCAATTTGCACTCACATTATTAGCCCTGTTCAAAGTTTTCTTCCTCAAGAAATTTAGACGCTACAAGGTCATATTCATCAATTTTGTAAAACAGGGCACGTCGACTGATGCCAAGCGTTTGAGCTGTTTTTAGACGATTTCCTTCATGCGCGCGAAGCATTCGCGAAATGACTTCTTTTTCCGCCCGATGCAGGATATCACGCAACGAGCCATTCAAAGCAAGCGTCATATACTGGGGCGTTGCCTCGCTGTCAGCTCGCAGCAGGTCAGGCAGGCCGATTACCCCTTGAGACATAATGACTGATCGTTCTAAGGTATTAGCCAGTTCGCGCACATTGCCAGGCCAAGAATGATTGCACAAGTACTCCATCGCTTCCGGAGCGATGACAGGCGCTTCGTGATTAGCTTCAGCGGCGAAACGCCGTACAAAATAGTCGATAAACAGCGCAATATCTTCCTTACGTTCCCGCAGCGGAGGCAAATAAATAGGAACTACATTTAGCCGGTAAAACAAATCTTCGCGAAAGGCGCCCCTGCGCACCATATCCTCTAAATCGCGATTCGTGGCTGCTATAATACGGACATCAGCTTTTATCGTCTGTGTGCCGCCAACGCGTTCAAATTCCTTTTCCTGCAGCACCCGCAACAACTTCACCTGTAAAAACGGCGTTAGTTCTCCCACTTCATCAAGTAATAGAGTACCCGATTGCGCCAGTTCAAAGCGGCCTGGCTTACGGCTAACCGCTCCGGTAAAAGCGCCTTTCTCGTAACCGAAAAATTCGCTCTCCATCAATCCCTCTGGCAGAGCTCCGCAATTTACTTTAATAAACGGTGCGTTGGCCCGCGGGCTGTTTTCATGGATTGTTTTGGCGAATACCTCTTTGCCGCTACCACTTTCACCAGTCAACAAGACAGTGGCGCTTGTGGGAGCAACTTTGCCTACTGCTTTGTATACCGCACGGATGGCGGCGCTTTTGCCAATCAGTGTTGTGCCTGCTGTACTGTCTGTCAGGCCATTGGCAGTAGCGGTTTTGCTCAAATGCCGGGTTTGAAAGGCCTGTTCTAAGACTGATCTCACTTCAGCCACATTCGTCGGTTTTGTCAGAAAATCAAAGGCACCTTGTTTCATCGCCGCCACTGTCGTTTCCGCTGAGCCATGAGCAGTCAAAAGAATAATCGCCACATCAGGCTGCTCGCTGCGAATACAGCTAAAGGCCTCCATTCCATCCATAACAGGCATTTTCAGATCAAGAATGATAACTTGTGGTCGCAATTCTCGCGCTTTTTCGAGCGCCTCAAGTCCATTCTCCGCCAAATATGGCTGATAGCCAGCTTTGCGAGCTACCTCATAGAGTAATCGCCGCACAGACAGTTCATCATCTGCGATTAGAACTCGGTTATTTTCCATCCTTCTCTTCCCCTCTACGAACAGAAGCTTCTTTCCTAATCATATCATAGAACGAATATTTTGACATCATTAGGAGTTCTAGCCTAAGAAAACCGTTAGCATGGTCTTCATAAGAGCTCGTCACCGCAAGAATAAAGCGCCCCGGATCGCTAAGATCCGGGGCGCTTTACGAATATTTTTCTTTATTTACCTAGTAGTTTAGTTGAAGCTTCGACTATTGCCTTAGCTGTAAAGCCAAACTGTTCAAACAGAATTTCAGCCGGAGCAGACGCGCCGAAATGGTTAATGCCGATTGTCATTCCACACTCTCCGGTGTAACGGCTCCAGCCCAACGTAACCCCTGCTTCAATTGAGATCCGCGCTTTAACAGCGGCAGGCAGAATCGATTCCCGGTACTCGGCAGTCTGCTGCTCGAATAGTTCCCAGCTTGGCAAGCTGACGACACGGGCAGTAACACCTTGTTTCAATAATTGATCCGCTGCTTCCAGAGCCAGCATCACTTCTGATCCGGTTGCCATTAAAATCAGATTAGGCTGATCACCACCGCGTTCAATGGCATAACCGCCCTGGGATGCTTCGCCAATGGCATGATAGCGCAAGTGATCAATGGTTGGTAGATTTTGGCGGCTAAGGATCAGCACAACCGGGCCTTCAATCGTCATTGCCGACTTCCAGGCAGCGACCGTCTCGTTCGCATCCGCAGGGCGCAACACAGTCAGGCCTGGAATAATACGCAAGGAAGCCAAATGTTCAATTGGTTGATGTGTCGGTCCGTCTTCACCTAAGCCAATACTGTCATGGGTAAAGATATAAATAACTTTTTGTTTCATGAGAGCAGCCAGTCGGATTGCCGGGCGCATATAATCGGCAAATACCAAGAAGGTAGCTCCGTAGGGAATCAGGCCGCCGTGTAGCGCCAACCCATTCATAATCGAACCCATAGCGTGCTCACGCACTCCGAAACGCAGGTTGCGAGCGCCATAATTTGTCGGGCTAAAGTCGCCTTCCCCTTTAATCAGCGTCTTGGTTGACGGCGCCAAATCAGCTGAGCCGCCGATCAAGTTTGGCACACTAGCGGCGACAGCCTGTAGAATATCACCAGATGCGGCGCGCGTGGCTGTCCCCTTCGGATCAGCGGAGAACTCGGGCAGCGTCTGTTCCCAATCAACCGGCAACATGCCCGCCATCACCCGGCTCCAAAGCTCGGTTTCGGCCGGATAGGCTTTCTCATAGTTGGCGAAGGCAGTCAACCACTGCTTTTCCCACTCTTTTCCTTGAGCGAGAACTTGCCGGAAATGACCTAACACATCCTCAGGAATATGGAACGGTTCTTCAGGCCAAGCGTAGAATTGTCTGGTCAACTTGATTTCTGCTGCACCAAGCGGCTCACCATGTGCGCTTGCCTTGCCTTGTTTATTAGGACTGCCATAGCCGATCTCGGTGCGGACAGCGATAAAGCTTGGGCGCTCCTGGTCAGCCTGGGCGGCTCGAATCGCCCCATCAATAGCAGCTAAATCATTGCCATCCTCAACAACGAGCGTCTGCCAGCCATAGGCTGCAAAGCGTTTCACTGTGTCCTCTGTAAAAGCCAAATCGGTACTGCCTTCAATAGAAATATGATTATCATCATAGAGACAAATTAATTTACCAAGTTTTAGTGTGCCGGCCAAGGAGGCCGCTTCGTGGGTAACGCCTTCCATTAAACAGCCGTCGCCAACCAAGGCATAAGTATAGTGATTCACCAATTCATGGCTCGGTTTATTGAACTTTGCCGCCAAAAAGCGTTCCGCCATTGCCATCCCGACCGCGTTGGCCAACCCTTGCCCAAGCGGCCCGGTTGTCGTTTCGACGCCAGGAGTGTGCCCGTACTCAGGATGACCAGGAGTCTTACTGCCCCATTGCCGGAATGCCTTCAAGTCTTCCAACCCCAGGTCATAACCGCTAAGATGCAATAACGAATACAGTAATGCCGAACCATGGCCGGCAGATAATACAAACCTGTCCCGATCCGGCCAGTCCGGATTATGCGGACTGTGCTGCATCAGCTTTGTCCAAAGAACATAGGCCATTGCCGCCGAACCCATTGGCATACCTGGATGACCTGATTTTGCCTTTTCTACTGTATCCACTGCAAGCATGCGAATCGTATTTACACATTTTTGATCTAACTCAGTATACTGATACATAATTTTCCTCCTGTTACCTCTTAAGGTTATACTCATTAAATGCAGGTCTTATCTAGTGTATGGCAAGCCTGAGAAACTCATACCGCTAAAATATACAAAGCCGCCTGCAGCGGCTTTTGTAGTCCAGTCTGCTATAGCTTGGGTTCAGCAATAACTAATTGTAATCTCCCCAATGGGGTGACGATCGACATAGCATAACCCTGTTTGACAGACAAACCAGGCGCTTGTTCAACTTTTTGCGGTAGCATCTCAGCCTCACTGCCCCTATTGCAGATGGTAATGCTGAACATACCATTATTCAGATTTAAAAACTCAGCCGCAGCATCAAGCGCCAAATCATTCACCCCAGTGATTGCTTCCCCGCTATATGCAACGGCAAGCTGAACTAGAGTCTTCTCTGGCAAAATAAGCCCGGTCAGCAGCTGTTTATTATCAATTTTCAGTGTTTGAGAAACAAACCAATCGTCAGTCTTACCGGTGAGTTCATCCGCTTTCTCCAGTACTGGCGTCACTTGCAGGAAGCGTACGATATTGCGTAGAAACAAGCCTGTATAGAGAGGATACAAGTCCTGCTGCACCTGCCCTAGCTTAGAAAGGTCCAGTACCAGCGGCAAGATACTGTCAAAGTCCTCTTTACTATCGTCTATGCCTAAAGCGGCTTCCGCCTTGTACAACTCCAGTACAGGCGTCAATTCGGCCAGGTTGAGATAACCGCGGTCGAGTATCGCCTGACTGAGTGACAAATGGCGGGAACGCTGAGCCTGCAGAAGTTCTTCAACTTGAAAAGAATTCAAATAGCCCTTGCTGACAGCTAAATCGCCGAAACGCTGATCCATGGTTTTCTGCAGGTCATGTATTTCCCGCACCTCAACGGCGGTCATCCAGCCTTTGTCAATAGCCAGCACACCCAGCTTTACCCGTACAGAGGCTTCATCTTCAAAGACGCAACAGAGCTGTTCAGCGGTCAATAATCCTTTCTGCAGCAAAAATTGGCCAAAAAATTGATTGTACATGCTCATCACCTCTATTTGCGGATTGACAGGATAACCTGACTAATTTCCTCTTTGGTGTAGGGCTTCTGGATAAAGCTAAACGCGCCCAACCGCAAAGCCTGCTTTACATGGCTGGCTGTAGCAGCTGAGGACACCATAACAACCTTGGCTTGGCTATCACTCTCACGAATTGCCTGCAGCGCTTGAATCCCATCCATCTCTGGCATGACAATGTCTAAAAAAACTGCATGCGGCTTTTCCTGCCGATACAATTCAACCCCATGAAGCCCGTTTTTCGCTTCAAGCACTTCACAACCTAAATCTTCCAGCAAATCCTTTAGTTGTTTGCGAACCAAAATTGAATCATCGCAAACCAACACGGTTAATTGCCTGTCTTCCATTGGCACCATCCATTTCTCTCAATAATTGTATTACTTATGGATAGTTCTGTCATGTCCTGTTTTTTCCTGCTCAACAATACAATATAGGTGAAGATTTTACGCGAAAATAACAAAAAACCGTTAAGAAAAACAGCTGTTTGTTCTTTTTGGTGAACGGGGAAACGTTTATAGCGCAAAGATCGCAAAGCACGCAAAGTGCGCAAAGAGATAATTCTACCTCCGCTTCGCGCTAACGTACTTCTACTGTTATAGCCTTCTAGACGTTTTTAAAAAGAGCCCGTGCTAGTGCACGGACTCCTGTAGGATTATTGAAGTGGTAGGCTGTTACTTATCTCCTGCGGTTGGCGGCTTTGTTGAGGTTGTTGCTTTTGCGGCTGTTTCTCGGATCGGGGACTAGCGGCATAACGAATGTTCAAAAACTCTGCTAAGTCCGGTTCCACCGTGACGAGGTCGCTGCGATCAAGCTCTTGCAGCGAGTAGCGTCCAACCGCCTGAGCGGCTAGTTGCATTTCAAGCTTGCAAGAAGTCAGGAAGTTTGCCAAATGCCGGGCTGCGTTATCAATATCCAGCTTATCGGTCAATCTGCCCTGATAGAGAGCCATTTGAACAGGCGGCGCTTGCGGCATCGCCTTCACAACCTGAGCCTGCAGCGCAGCCATTAAGGCGATTGTGCCAATATAGACAGCATCTGCGCCTATTGCCAGCGCTTTCAAAAAGTGCCCTGGAGTGGTAATTCCGCCAGCCGCAATCACGCTGAATCGATCTCTTACACCCGCTTGCTCCAGCCAATCAATCGTACGGACAAGAGTATGCAGCGTCGGCAGTCCAACATTATCCTGTAAAGTAGGATTAGCAGTCGCCGTTCCTCCTTCCGAACCATCGACAACAATATAATCGGCTTCACTCTGAGCAATGACCGCAAGTTCGTATTCAATATAATCTGTTCCGGCAATCTTAACGCCGACGGGAACATCATATTCGGACTTCATCTTGTTAATCATGGTGATAATATCTTTGGGGGTAGACTTTCCTGGCATGCGAGCGTAAACTGTCGCATCCTGCCCAGGCTCTAAGTGCCAAGCTTCACGCAAGTGCTCTCCGATTTGATCAGACGTCATCGGTTCATCGACAGCCCCGCCCCAGGCACCTTGCCCTAATTGAATTTCAATCGCATCAAGCCGGCTGAGCTGCTCAGGTCCACTGAGCCAGCCGCCCCGATGGTACTGCCCGATCAGGAACTTTGCACTATCACGTTCCTCGTTAGTCACAGCCGATTCACCGGTATTTGTCGAGGTGCCTGCCATAGCGGCCCCCTTTGCCAAGGCCATTTTCATTTGCAAGCTAAGAGAGCCACCATAAGACATACCGGTAATCATGATCGGAATATCGAGGATCAGCGGTCTTTTCGCTTTCGGACCGATCATTGTCCTAGTATCGACCTGTGTGTAGTCTTCAATCGTTGTCGCAAACAGTTGCTTTGGATTTAATAGGATTTTATCCCAAGGCGAAAGCACAATCGGGCTGCCCAAGGGGCGCGACAATTCTTTGCCGCTTTCCGCCCGCATGCCAGCCTCCATTAAGGCCCGCGGGCTGAGCTTTTCAGCAACGGTAACCAACAAAAACGGATTATCAGGATAATCTTCAGTTAGCATTTTAGCCGTAGCTTCATCGAGCATCGGGTCCAACATCTTCATCGTTAACCAACTCATAAACATAGAACTCACCTCTCGTAATTCGTATCTAGCCATAGTATTTCTGAAAAGAGGCGAAATCATGAAACCAGTGCCAGATATTATTAAACCCCAACTAAGCATCCTATTTATTGGATTCAATCCCGGTCTGCGTTCCGCCGAAACCGGCAAACATTTTGCCGGTCATTCAAATCGTTTTTGGCGTCTGTTAACAGAGTCAGGACTAACACCACGCCAGCTTAAACCAGAAGAAGGCGACGAATTATTGTCCTTCGGCTATGGCATTACTAATATCGTGGCTCGCCCCAGCAAAGCAGCTTCCGAAATCAGTAAAGCAGAATATCTCGAAGGCGGCAAAGTCCTTAAGCGTAAACTAGCTACATATCGGCCAAAAGTCGCCTGTTATGCCGGTATCGGTGTGTATCGGGAGTTTGCTGCAAAAAAAGAAGTCGTTTGCGGCCTGCAACACGACAGTATTGTCCCCGGAATCGCCGATTTTGTTCTTCCCTCACCAAGCGGACTAAATAGAATTTCATTGGCCGATCAATTACATTGGTATTGTGAATTGCGAAAACTTACCATGAAATGACTGACCCAACATATCTGAGCAACCTTTTATAGTGATATGACGCCAGGTTCTATTCTCGTGATGATATAATAGATGACAAACTCAGCCATAGCCAACCATACAAGTCCTAGAGCGAAAAAGCGAGACATTACGTCTCGCTTTTTCTAATAGTCTTAGAACCTTCAAATTCGCTTTATACGCTGATTTGAACTTTCTACCTCATTTCCTCCACCATTGCTTGTTCGCCACGTTTAATGGCCTCTCTAACCATCATACCAACTTCCCTTGTAGTTACGTCACCCCAATGAGATGTTTGCATATAACCTTTTTACATGGCTTATTGGTCCAATAATAAAAACCTCCTAGCCTTTCTCCTTAAAGGGATGTTGGAGATGACCTGCTTTGCCGCAACCATGGGAAGAAGAGAATTATCGGAGCTTCCTCAAACCATTATATTGACGCGCTTGGTCTTTTTCCTGTGAGCTGCCTGTCTCTTTTCGGTTCTTTCCTCGATTTGTGCCTTGGCCTCCGCGTTTTTCCGGCGCGTAGCGACTTCCGCCGCCGCAATCCCGTATTGCACAGATTCTCGCAGGTCATGGTCAGCATCAGAGACATAGGTTTTATCCCCCTGGCTGCCGCCACTAAAGGCACCGATATAAGGCTCTCCCGGATGGCTAGCCTTACCGGCAGCAGACAAGAGTTTACTCATACTTCTATTTTCTAAGAGACGCTCGTGCTTGGCCAGCGCCCGTTCCCTGTCCCGCTCCTTTTTGGCAAACGCAGCCTCCCGCTCCAGTCTTTCCTCCTCCAGCCTTTTGGATATCTCATCATACATTTCCTGAGCAATCTGTTGATCGACTGCAGCCAATTCGTGGATCTCTTGTTTTATATCTCCTGCTTGCTGCTGGCCACCGTCCGTTTTACCGATGTCCGTTCTTTGCTGCAGTTTCTGTAAAAGATTTACACGCTGCTCCCGTAAGGCCGCCATATTATTTTTGGGCGTAAGGGTAGTCAACAAACTATTCAAGCCGGTTTGATCAATCGCCATACTCCCCACTCCATCCGTACTTCCATTACTTATTATATCGACAGTTTACTGGAGAAAATTAAGTAATATTACCAACACCATACACCCACTCCATATAGCACAAACCCCCGAAGCTCATTTTTTGAACTTCGAGGGTTTTCTCATTTATTCCGCATTCTGATGCGCCGCACCATTTACCTTTGCTTCCTTAGTTATGGCATCTTCGCCGCGTTTTATCGCTTCTCTTACCATTGAGCCAACTTCACCTGTCGTCACGTCGCTCCAATGAGATGTTTGTATATAACCTTTTTTGCTTTTTCTTCTCTGCTACATACTCAACGCGCCATAGAATTAACTTGCTTTTATTGGTATTCTCAGTGTCCAAAAAAGCAATACGGACGGTTCAATTCATTACTTTAATATTGCAACACGAGATATCTTATCAAGTAGATAAATATCTTCTACACTTTGCTTTTCAGGATTCATCACACCTTGATCTTTAATACACTTTTCAATAGCTTTCATTTCTGCAAGCTTCATCATTACTGTAGAATCATCTACCTTATCCTTTATTATTCCTATCAATGATAGCACAAAAGATAATTCATAGTTAAGTGGCAAAAAACCAGCGCTACCCAACATAAACTTTAAAAAACCACCATTTTTATTGCTTTGGATTTTACCAACTTCAAATAAAAGGTCGTTATATTCCTTTATTTTACTTTTACGTAGTTTTTCATCTGAATGACTCAGTCTAACCAAAAGATCCCGAAAGCCCCTTTGTGTATTATACTCATCTGCCAAAGAAGCAACTTTTGAAATTTTTATATTATGTTTACATTCAAATAACTTAAGAAAATCCTCATTGCTCTGGTGATAATAATTATTTATATTCTCTATATTATCTGAGTCATACCAATACAGTTTCAAAAAATCTCCTAATATATTAGAAATTCCCGCATCAGAATATTTTGTACCATCTTTCCCATCTTGCTGAAACGGGAAGTAAGTGGATTGCAATGCTGTTGCAATGTGTGTACTTAATGAATTGACAGTTAATTCAAATGAGATTTTCTCCTGCTCGTCGTAGTTCTTTATATTTTCGTAAATCACATTATTTATACCGAAATTACTCACTGCCATCGGGCTATTCTGATTCAAATAACGAAAGCTATCCGCCGTTGCAGTAATTGGCCAAGCTATCAGACGAGCTATATTTTGCAGAGTAAAGTCTCTCTGTTCCACACCTTTCATATATATATCTGACGCTATTTTGTATATCCCTGGTAAACGTTTTTCATATTGATATTTTGTTTCAGCCAAATAAGACGCCAGTAATGTATTTATACCACGTCTGCCAACAATAGCAGTTGGATTACATTTATATACTTCTAAAAGGAGATTTTTATCATACCTGGTTTCTAAATTAGGCAAAAACAAAATAACTTTTCCCATATCTACAAGTTCAATCAAGTCTGAAATAGTCATGTTTTGCTGTTCCAAAAAATTGATTAAATGTGCTTCAATGGGAAGTGCTATATACACCGTATCATATAATAATAATACATTACGCAAGTCGATATTATCGAAGACAGAAAAATCAAGAAAGCACTTTAACGAATCTCCTCTATAAAAATACAGATCATTTCTTATCATTTTGCCAGTATATATATCTTCAGCATGCTCAAACCAAAGATCAGCTTCGTTAATCATAAATGGAAGATCTTTATTTAGACTTAGTTGCATGACTTTAAAACTATCTTCTAATTGCTTAACCTTTTCATTTTCTGTGTTTGCCTTCGTAATATCATCTTTCAATAATTCCTTAAAATCATTATTTTCATATTTGATTGTTATCTTATCTGTGCCCAAATCTGAATTCAAAAGATAGCTTGTCATTATTTCTATTTGAGCTTCTTCGGTTTCCCTTGAAACCTCAATAAGGATTTCAAAGTCAATCCCTGTTCTCGGAATTGTAATATTAGAAATATCTACTGCGTAAAACTTGCTTCGTATGAAATTATCCAAATCACTTTTGGTCACACAGGTTGCATTAAATTCACTTACTACATTTGACAAAGGAATGTTATCTATCTTTTTTAGATATTTTGTTAGCCTTTGATCGGTCAGAACAACATTGGTCCCAATTTGCCTTATCGAATAATCGAAAGTCTTTGCCAATTCTTCGAAATCACCTTTGTAATTAGCACAATATATTACAAACCCAAATGTATCTATTTGATAGATTTCTGTTTCTAGTCCAATACATTCTACTCGTAGATTCAAATCATTTCTTCGTACTATACCTTCTTGCTTAATCATATATTGATTTCTCCATACTCAATAAATTAGGGCAACTTATTCCTTGGGGTTATCGACACTACCTTTATTTGCTATTTCTTATTTCGGATAAAATCACAAAACTCCTACCAAATTAATATATATTTTGCATTCTGATGCTACGCCACATTTGCTTTCGCTTCCTCGGCCATTGCCTATTCTTCAAAACATAACCTTTCCCGTATTCAGCCACCTTCATCATATTTGTCAAAAGAGAATATATAATATTTACCCGGAAACTATTCAGATTCAATAAAAATGAAGGGAATTTCAAAGCTATAGATAAGAAAGGATATAATCATATATAAGCGGAGGTTCTCTCCTATGACATCTTTTTTCGATGGAAATAACAGACTGGAAAATTATCGAATACAAGGCTTATTCGACTTTAGTAGAATTATGCGATATGATCCATATGAAGTAAATTTAGAATCATTGATTTATATCCAAGTACATGAAACAACACACTTTTGCTTAACAACTTCAACAATCTATGGAAATATACATTATATGATTGATCAACTATCGTGGAGAATACAAAGTAAAGCCATTCAATTCGATCATATATCTGAAGAACTTTTAAAAGCATCCCGACATGTACATGAAGCAGTCGCAACATTCTCTGAATACGCAACTATTAAGGCTTCTGAAAATGAAGAATTTTATCAAAATAAACTTAAGGAATTATTTAAGAACCGAGAATATTATAATTACGTGTGGCGATTAGTTAAGCCTTCCGCTCTCATTCGTAATACATCTTTGATAATGATTTGGCCATAATGTTTTCCCATACAAAAAGCCTCCTGTCATATTTATCCTACGACAGGAGGCCTGTTTTCTCAATGTCCGTTTTTAGGGATACAGTCTATAACTTCGGGGCATCTTTCGTTATTTTGCATTTTGATGAACTGCGCCATTTGCTTTAGCCTCTTCAGCCATTGCCTGTTCACCACGTCTGATAGCTTCTCTGACCATAGAACCAACTTCACCAGTGGTAACGTCATCCCAATTTCCATCTTCTACTTTCGCACCAAAACCAAGATCGTGCGCTAATTTATATTTTGTTTCTTCTGACATAACTTTTCCCATATACAGCCACCTCCAGTATTTATTTTTCGGAAGCCTGTGTATAGTATTGCCGTTATGACAAAAGCTATTCTGTTAAAAAAGGTTATTTAGATACATCTCACCAATCCCCGTCCTCTACCTTATGACCAAAGCCAAGATCATGAGCCAATTTATCCTTCGATGCTTGCGACATTACGCCTTCACCCATAAGTCATTCCCCCTCAAAAAAATATTTACTGATTTATAGATAATATTTATCAAAATGACGCAAATTATTCAGTTGGTCACTACTACCAAGAGGTTATTGAGAAACTACTTATGGGGGAGACGTCACGACAGATGAAGTGGGGCAATGGTGAGAGAAGCTAAAGACGCCGAGAGAAGATATTCCCAGATATACTTTGCTGGCAATATTCCTTTATATCTTTGCTTTAGCATCACGACCGGTTTGCGGCTTTGCTGTATTAAGTATAGGTGGAACTTTCCTGTTCTTGGCATAGAATCGGAAAAGGTAGTATCCGGTAACCGGAATCAGAGTAGCTGATTTGTGTAATCTGCCAGTGGGTAGCAACAGATTACCGTTTTATGTATTAGTGAGGCGAAAGAGGATAACGGGATTCTTTACAGAAATATATTGAGCCGCTAAGTCAGCAGACTTAGCGGCTTTGCTGTTAACATTTACAGCCAAGGTTAATCCCCGATTGGGTTTTCAATCAGCGTGGCAAAAACAAAATCGTGCGTATGGCCATCAGCCTCTTCGGTCGTCCCAGATACAAAATGCACATGCTTTCCATCACCTACATCAATATCTTCTTCTGTCTGAACGCAGATTTCGTGAAAATGGTTTTCAAAGAAGTCTGTCCTTGTCTTTATATTGTGTACATGATCATGATCGCCGCATGGGATAACTTCACGTGAAACCCCGGCAAAACGATGGTTGTGCGGATCTTCCTCCAGTTCCGCTAGCTTGGTGCTTCCTAAAAATTCATGCACATGAGTTTGCGACTCTTCTTCATGGCAAAAACAAGATCTGGTATCTTTTAGCATTGTTACCCTCCTTTCACTCTATATTCCATTGTATGTTACATAAACATGAACCGTTACATTTCATTCTATTATCAAAACCACACAAATTATTTTCAATAGGTACTACAGATACATCTCATTGGAGCGAGATTGCGACAGGTTAGATTGGTCTATGGTAAGAGCGGCTATTAAACGGACCGAACGTCGATGCCAAGGCGCAAGAAAGCGGTGCGGCCCATCAGCATGCTACAGATTAGCACAGACCCTGGAGCTTAACTCCAGGGTCTGTTTCATATAACGTCTCTATGTAAAGAAGCTTTTTTTATTTACGGCGTATAATTTTTTTATTTAGTGACACGACTATCTACTGAGTTATTCTAAAGCTGTAAGCTCCCACTCGGCGAGACGTTCGCATTTATGAAAGGACGAGTATGAAAAAGCTATTGCTTAAATCGTTGTTTGAGAAAGCAACAGGTGACTTTAGAGTCGTATACTGGGATGGCGAGGACGTCACTTATGGAAACGTCCCGCCAAAAATTAAAATAATTTTTAAAAAAGCACCGCCCCTGAATTTTGACTTCGCCGACCCAATGCTTTCTTTTGGAGAAGCCTATGTGGACGAAGTTTTTGACTTCGAAGGTGACCTAGGTGAAGTTATCCAGATTGTAGAACTAAATAAAAACATATTCACGGCCCATGGGCAAGGCAGTAAACTAGCATTAGCATTTAACACAATCAACAGCGCAACCAATCGATGGCAACAAAAAGAAAATATTAAGCATCATTACGATTTAGGAAATGATTTTTTCTCCCTATGGTTGGATGAGACTATGAGTTACTCCTGTGCTTATTTCAATACTATCGAAGACTCCTTGTTTCAAGCCCAAATGCAAAAGATCCACCATATTCTTAGGAAATTAAGCCTAAAACCAGGTGAGCGGCTCTTAGATATCGGGAGTGGATGGGGATGGCTTATCCTAACAGCAGCGCAAATGTACGGAGTCAACGCGCTAGGCCTTACCTTAAGTGAGGAACAGTTTAGCGCTACGCGAGAGCGAATTAGTAAGATGGGTTTAGCAGATAAAGTCGATGTCATGCTGATTAATTATCAGGACTTAGACGAAACCAAATATCAATTCGATAAAATAGTAAGTGTTGGTATGTTTGAACATGTGGGTAAAGAAAACCTACCTAAATATATGAAGAAAATAAATCGGCTACTGACGCCTGGAGGAGTTTCGCTGTTGCACACAATAACGGCAACAAAGGAAAAACCAGTAAACTCCTGGATGGAAAAATATATTTTTCCTGGTGGCTACGTCCCTTCCTTACGGGAAACTATGTGGCTTTTACCGGAATATGATTTTCACCTGCTGCATGTCGAAAGCTTACGTATGCATTACGCCGCAACCCTTGACCGTTGGTATATGAATTTTGGTAAACATATTGATGAAATTGAACAGAAATTTGGCAAACGCTTCGTAAGAATGTGGAGTATATATTTACGTGGCTGCGCTGCTTCTTTTCGGACGTCGGGCTTAAATATTCACCAATTGCTATTCTCCAAAGGTCTTAATAATAGTCTGCCATTAACATTTAATCATCTGTACACAGACCGGCTGGAAACTTTATCTTGACGTACTTTCCATAGTTAAAGCATTCTGCGGAAGCGGGGATCGACGATAAATCCAAAACCCGAAGTCTGATTAAACTTCGGGTTTTGTTACTTTAAGCACTTCATCGTGTGACACCAACCCCGTTATCGGAGCTACCCGAGTATGACAACAGACTGCCAAGAGATTTGTATTAGATCCTGATTGACGATGTGTGAATGCTACATAGATTGTTTAGGAACTTTAAGCAATTGTCCGGGTTGAATCTGTCCGTTATGATTGAGTTGATTCAACTGGCGAATCACTGAAACAACCTCGCGGATATCCTGGCGTTCTGCAGAGTGTTCGGCCGCGATCTTCCATACTGTATCTCCCGATCGAACCTGAATGACGGTTACTTGTGATTGGTCAGCTAAGGGATTAGCATGAACTATTCCTAGATAGAATACAATGGCAATCACTATACCAGTTATAATCTTCATTCAATACCACTACCTTTTCGGAACATATGTTCTTTGATTAGATAGTACATCACACATACGTTCGTGTCAAGTCCTGTTTGCGAACTCCTGTTTGTTTTTGTTATAATCCATGCTATAATAGCGATGAGGTGATGTATATGCCGGAATCATTAAGCGATAAACAAGAGAAGATCTTAGCGTATATCAAACAGAATGTTCGTGCAAAGGGATATCCGCCTTCTGTACGCGAAATTGGCAAAGCGGTGGGCCTCAGTTCAAGTTCCACTGTTCATGCTCATTTGGCAAAAATTGAGGCATTAGGCTTCATCCGGCGTGACCCCACCAAGCCAAGAGCAATCGAGATTATGGATGAATCTTCCTGGCGACAAAGAAACATGATCCCAGTTCCCCATATCGGCCGGGTTACTGCAGGCCAACCCATTTTAGCGGTCGAGAATGTCGAAGAAACTTTCCCGCTTCCTGCTGAGCTCATCGGTCGCGATGACAATGTGTTCATGTTGGACGTGCGCGGCGATAGCATGATTAATGCCGGTATTCTTGACGGTGATTACATTTTGGTCAGAGAGACTAGCACCGCCAATAATGGCGACATCATTGTCGCACTATTAGATGAAGAAGAAGCGACTGTAAAGAGATTTTACAAAGAAGGCGGACGTTACCGGCTGCAGCCAGAAAACGACACGATGGCACCAATATATGCGGATAAGGTGGATGTGGTTGGGAAGGTAGTTGGCCTATTCCGCCGCATGTAGTTTGGGATCGCTGATAGACCCCATCTGCGTTGTTGCTCCTGTGCGCGTTCGCTCTGCGTACCCCACTGTACGCGATCGCTGACGTGCTCGTCGCGCCTAGCATCTGGGGCCTCTGAGCGATCCCAAAGACGGCGCTTGTTGATAACCCCCATCTCGTAAGTAGCATCTAAGGGCTATCAACAAGCGCCGGGTTGAGTTATACATAGTTAAGTTGATACTACTAATTCGAATAAATAGAGCCTGAGCAATTCTTCAACATTGCTCAGGCTCTTTGTTATTTACTTACATAGGGGACATATTCAGCATCTCTGACCAGCACGTGTTCTGCGATCCAATCATACAAAAGACGGAACGTATCAAATGACATTGCGACTGAGTTAGTTGCAATGGTTTCGGTCATTGCCGCCACACGCTCGCGGAAAAGATTGTGTTCGCGGCAGTGTTCTGCCTATCCTTCCGGCTGCGCGCTATTATACACGACAACTGCAGGAAATAGTCGTATCATCCCATCTTTATATCTAGCATAATTGCCCTTTAGCACAGCCATAGTCCCCCGTGCCAAAGCTATCGCTTCCTCCTGCTCTGGCAGAAAGCGAAAACGCGCCCGGAAAACAGTATTCCGCTGATCAACTAATAATAGCGTTGCCTCTAAATAACCTTCAGAATTTCGCTCCACAACCTCAACCATGCCGACCATTTCTAGAACCTTGTCATGATATTTATCATCATAATATGAGGCATTGCCAGCGAATCGCTTTCCGAATTGGGTAACTTCGCCGGTTTCGTAGGGAGCTGTTTCGCTGAGATCAGTGACAGACGCAATCACTTTTCCCTTAGGTGGTGGAGTCCGCAAGCCATAAAAATAAGAGCCTGCGATCACCGCCGAGAAAGCCATCGCGATGATAAGCGTCACAAATACTACCCGCCGACTCAAAACAGGCCAGACAATTTCGGCATTGTGCTGAGGCGGTTCTTGCGTCAGCGCAGCAGTGATTGCAGACGGTGGATTGGAATCTACTATCGTTATCCGCTCCTCAATCAGTTGGTCTGAGACAACTGCCGTCCTAGGAGCAGACTCAGCTTGCGGCACAGTTTTCTCTGGTGTTGGCTTCACTTCGCTTAACCCGCCAGCAAAATGCGCTAACGCCAAGGCTTCCAGTTCTTCCTTTGTCAATAAAGGATATTCTGCCCGGGCTTGGCGCAGATAGGCAAGCAATTCCGCTTTAGTTGGCGCCATAAGAACCTCCGGCAATAGTTTAGCATTATCATTATTCTACAGAGTATTGCTGTTTTCCTCTGACTTTGGCATCCTACGCTATAATCTTCTACAACAGAGGGAAAACTGAGCTTAGGAGGTGATTGCTGATGGATAAAAAAACATGGGACCAGTCACATACCGTACAAAGCAATAAGGCACAAGAGCGGGAGCGAAAAACGGCAGGCTCGCCAACCTTAAAAACGCAAGGTCTTGAATTTAAAGATGTGAACAAAGAAACCAAATAAAGCAGACTTGATTCAGGTGGCGTTTAACTCGATCTGAATCCTAGCCGTACTTATCCAGGGACTTAGCCGCTCTTGCTCCTCTTTAGAAGTGGGAGTCTTAGAACGGCTTGGTCATCGGATAAAATCTTGAATAGTTGTTCTTGTGCTCGGGCATAGTATTAACGGAGGTGGACTGCCATGAAAACTCCAGGTGTTCAGTCAGTGTCCTCTTCTAAACGGAGGACAGTAATTGGTTCCTGACAGTTGCAATCGCACCCTACTCCAAGAACAAAGAGGAAGCTCACAGCTTCCTCTTTGTTCTGTTTATCGAGGTACGTGGTACACTGAACGCGAGTGACACTAGCGGCACAAAAGCACCTGTATTATTATACGATCATCATTTAGTGGCACTCGTGCGTTTAACGACTCTCGTGCTCCGTTTCTTTCGTCCTAAGGCTTAATTCACCTGGAACTTTATAATTTATAGCACAAAAAAACTAAGATTTACCATCGAAATCTCAGCTTTTGTATACCACATTTTTAAGGAGTAACTGGCTGGGGAGGAAGGATTTGAACCCTCGAATGTCGGAGTCAGAGTCCGATGCCTTAGCCAGCTTGGCGACTCCCCAATGTATAAAGCTAATGGTGCGGGCGAGAGGATTTGAACCTCCACGGGTCGCCCCGCCAGATCCTAAGTCTGGTGCGTCTGCCGTTCCGCCACGCCCGCATTTGATACCTTCATATATTAGCATAAGATTAAGCGAACGTCAACATCACACCGCTATTATCTAGCAAAGAGTGAGCATTATTTCGTCAAAGCTTGCCGCAGAACCTTAAGCAGCAGCCGATTTTGTTTCGGTTGTTTAATCGCCACTCGGATGAAAAAAGGCGAAAGTCCGGGATAATTACTGCAGTCACGGATTAATACTTTATTCTCCATCATCGCTTTTCGCAAATTTGTCGCCATCATTCCCGCACCTGTAATATCGATTAAGATAAAGTTAACTGTAGGGGGATAAACTTTTAAGCCAGGAATATCTGCTAACCCCTGATAAAAGAGGTTTATTTCGTCGGCAAGCAAGCGACGGCTTTGTTGACGGTAATCCGAGTCGTTAAGAGCAGTCACGCCTGCTATTTGCGCCAGACAATTTACATTCCAAGGGTCTTTTCCTAGGTGAAGCAGACCGGTCAGGTCTGGATTAGTCAGTGCAAAGCCCAGCCGTAAACCAGGCATAGCATAAAATTTAGTTAGTGAATGTAGGATAAATAGATTTGGGTATTTTCGCAAAAGGGGCCGACAGGTATACATGCTGTCCTCTGGCAAAAAGTCTAGGAAAGATTCATCAACCACGACCGTAACATTGCATTCCTTCGCTGCCGCCAATAGGGTCTCGATCTGTCTGTTCTCAACCAGCACGCCGGTTGGATTGTTAGGATTGCCCAAAAACACCATATCAACCGTAGGTAAAGCCGAAATTATTTCCTCGATTGCTACAGCAAAACCAGCCTCAGACTGCAAAAAGAAATATTCAATTTCTGCTCTGGCGGCGCGAGCTGCCCGTTCATATTCACTAAAAGCAGGCGCGGGAATTAAAACGCGTCTGGGCTTAATGACATGGCAAAGTACATAGAGTAGTTCCACTGCACCATTGCCAGCAGTAATCGTTTCAACCGGCACTCTGTAATGCTGACTGACCGCTTGTTTAAACATAGCAGCTTCTGTGTCAGGGTAATGAATAATGCTATCCAGCGACATCGCCAGAGCCTGTCGCACACTAGTGGGAATCCCCAAAGGATTAATGTTAGCGCTGAAATCAAGATACTCGCTAAGGTTGGCGCCTGTTTGCCGCGCAGCAGCATACAAGTTGCCTCCGTGTTCGAAGTGTTGCATTGTTACCCCTCCACTGTGGTCAATCCGCCTGAAATCATTTCTACTATTCGCCAATAAGTAATACCAGAACAGGCTGCCGACACAGTTTTTATACATGATGACATTTGTGATCGTTCACTGGCGGGAAAAAGTATCCCTAATACAGTGCCGCTATGCGCGGCATTCACTCCAACAGCACCGTACCGCTCGGCAATCTCAATTACCTTTTCTAAGCAAGGTTTATACAGTGTTGTTTGGTTGGCAACAGCGCTCAAGGTAGCGCCCCGGCCAATCATCTGGCTATCACCATAGCGTAGACCTTCTGTTACCAGTTCCACTGCTTGCTGCACCAGGCTTTCCTTAGCGGCATTTAAAGCAGCTAAATCGTCGCGCTGATTAAAACGTTGCGTGTTCACTTCGCCGCCAACATCAAAGACGGCAATATAAATAGTCGGTGGAGCCCCCAGCAACCGCCGGATGCTACCACTGACATGATCGAACATCACGATTCCCGGATAGAAGATTCCATCAGTCGGTTCAATTGCTAGCGCAATATCGGCAATTTCATCCGCAGTCAATACCCTGCCAAAATATTGGGCCGTAGCCTGACAGGCTGCAGCAATATCGGCGCTGCTCGAAGCCATCCCTTTGCCGATTGGTAGCTCAGATTTCGCGGCTATCGTTAACTCAGCCGCCGATTGTTGCAGATACGCTAGCGTCTTTTTTACTGCAGTCCTAGTTTTATCACCAATACTGCTTGTTTGCTGCTGACCAAAGCCAATCTCCACTGTGGAATAGACATTGATCGGACAGGTAATTAAGAAGTTTTGCCCGTTAATTGCTCCTTGCACCAATTCACCGCAAGTACCGGGCGCCTTTACCGTTATGCCCATAACCATTCTCCCAACAGCACAACAACGACCACAGTCAGGCTGGTTACCAGAGCCATTAGCTGAGTGGTTTGCTGAATATGCTGCGCCACAAGTGGTTTGTGGGGTTCTCCCATATAGGAGCGGAAAGAGGCAACACCGCCATAGTAGTTTAAGCCGCCTAGCCTGATCCCGAGCGCGCCTGCCACTGCCGCCTCTGGGATGCCGCTATTGGGACTAGGATGCTTGGCAGCATCCCGCAAAATGGTTTTCATGGCGCCTTTGGCATCATAGCGTAGCAAAGCGGCCGCAATAATGACTAATAGGCCGGTCAATCTTGCCGGAATATAATTGAAGACATCGTCCACTCTAGCAGCAACCATGCCAAAATGAAGATACTTCTCATTTTTGTAACCAACCATAGAATCAAGCGTATTGACCGCCCGATACAAAAAAGCTAGTGGCACACCACCGATAGCGGCATAAAAAAGCGGGGAAACAATGCCGTCGACAATATTTTCGGCCACCGTTTCCACTGTAGCGCGAGTGGCGCTCGCTTCGTCCAGTGAGTCGGTATCACGTCCGACGATCCAGCCCACCTTAGCTCTTGCCTGCACTAAATCACCGGCTAGTAAATAGTCTTTGATCTCACAGCCTGCTTCAGCCAAACTGCGGGGCGTGATCGCAAAGGAAAGCAAAACTGCGCCACCGGTAAATCCGGCCAGCGGGTGCAGCAGTTCTAATATATACAGCAAATCCTTGACGACACTATATACCATTCCTAATACTAAACACACCAAAATAGCTCCGGCCCAGTGTTGCCGTTGCACGGAGGCATCTGGTTTGCGGAGCACTCTCTCCAAAGTGGCTATCAAATTGCCGATAAGCACTACCGGATGCCACTTGCTGCGCGGGTCACCAACCACAGTATCTATCAATACGGCAAACAAGGGAATCAGTGCCTGTACTCCTATAATCATACTATTCAACACCCATTATTCGATGAACTAAGCCCATATCAAGACTGTTCTTTACTGTTTCGGCTAAACGGTTATAACTTTCCTGCTTGCGCGCCTGCGTATCTTGCACTGTTTTTAGCGGTGCAAGGCCTTTGCGCGTGCGCAGATTGTCTATTACTGTCCGGCGATACTCATCATTATCAAAAATACCATGTATGTAAGTGCCCATCACCAAACCATCAGAGCGTACCACTCCATCGGCACAATTATGCACACTCCCTGAACGGCTTGTGATGGTAAAAGCCGGGATGACCGGGCCGAGGAATTCTGTCCGCCCCATATGAATTTCATAGCCTTGCAAGGTTACAGCAGTGTAATTCATGCCTAAGAAGCCATGACTGCTGCAACCGGCTGTTACCTGATGGGTAATCTTATCAGCCGCAAACGTCGTCACCGTAGCTAATAAGCCCAGAGCTTCTACCCGATCAATGTCCGATTCGGTATGCTCGGGATCATGAATCTCCTTACCCAGCATCTGATAACCGCCGCAGATGCCAACAATTGGCGTGCCGGTTGCTGACATACGGATAATATCCTGGTCATAACCCTGCTCGCGCAAATACAAGAGATCTTCGGTAGTATTTTTGCTGCCGGGAAGAATCAGCAAATCCGGGTTCCCAATCGCTTCACCCTGACGAACATAGCGCACTGTCACATCTTCTTCTCTAGCCAAGGAATCGAAGTCGGTAAAGTTGGAGATTTTCGGCAGCCGCATCACCGCGATCTCAATATCCCGCTTTGCGACAGGCTGTTTATCGTCAAGTGATACGGAATCCTCATCATCAATGCCTAGTTGCTCCAGATGCGGCACGACACCCACCACCGGCTTGCCGGTTTTTTGTTCAAGAAAATCCAGCGCTGGTTTCAACAGATTGATATCGCCGCGGAATTTGTTGATGATAATACCTTTCACCAAGTCCCGCTCATCAGGTTCTAAGAGTTCCAGCGTGCCGACAACCGAAGCCAGGGCGCCGCCCCGGTCAATATCAGCAATCAACAGCACCGGCGCCGGAGCCAGTTTGGCAATACGCATATTGACAATATCGTTGGCCTTTAGGTTGACTTCCGCCGGACTGCCTGCGCCTTCAATGACAATGACATCAAAATCCTGATGCAATTTTTGCAAGCACTCGCCGATCACGTTAAGGGCAGTAACACTGTAACCAGAGTGATAATCCTTGGCTGACATCACGCCAACAGGCTTGCCCATAACAATAACCTGCGAACTGGCGTTACCGGTTGGTTTGAGTAAAACGGGATTCATCTCGACAGTCGGTTCAAGCCCGGCCGCTTCCGCCTGCGCAACCTGCGCTCGTCCCATTTCATCACCCTGTTTGGTAACATAGGAGTTTAAGGCCATATTCTGCGCCTTAAACGGAACAGTTTTCAGACCGGCTTGATAAAAAATCCGGCATAGCGCTGTGGTAATAATGCTTTTACCCACATGGGAACTTGTCCCCTGCAGCATAATCGTTTTCGCCAATGAGACCACCTCCAGGTATTCTTAACATAAAGTAACGTTTAACACTAAGCGCGCGAAGCGCACAAAGCCCGCAAAGCGGGAACGCAAAAATATGTGCGTTTTGTGCAGGCGCGAAGCGCGCTAAGGGCGCTTCGCGTTCTTTGTACTACGTTCCCCCGCCCCGAAGACCGTATCAGCGGTTTTTCTTACTATGGTCTTCCTTAAACTGTTTGCATTTTTCAACAAAGCGTCTAGCAGCCTGCTGATTGCCGGCAAAATGCAGATGAAGATAGGACGCTAAAATATTATCAGTCATGAAGCCGCCTGGATAAGCTGCTCCCGTCCGTATTTTCTTAAATTGAAAAGCCCAAGGAAAATCGCCGACCTCATGATCTAGCAGCATCCGCGAAAAATGAAACTCATGGCCGCGAATCACATCGCCAGCCTGACATAGTACATTATCGCATAAAGCAGTAGCTTCTACATAACCAACTGTTTCCAGTTTATTCTGCATCGCGCAGGTTGCAGGCACCAATCCGACCATAGCATGAGAGCGACCGGCAAAATCATTAATACTGTGGGATAAGTACATGAGTCCGCCGCATTCAGCATAAATCGGCATACCTTGCCGTCCCGCCTGATAGATAGCCTGTCGCATACTTTGATTGGCTGTGAGCTGATCAACAAACATTTCCGGAAAACCGCCGCCTAGGATCAAGCCGTCGACATCTGGCAGAGAAGCATCCCGCAACGGACTAAACGGTACAATCTCGGCCCCCTGTGCAGCAAGCGCATCCTGGCTTTGCGGATAATAAAACGAAAATACATCATCCTGGGCAACCCCGATACGGACGACTGAAGCAACTGTTTTTTTCTGCTTATTCACTCGTTGCAGCGGCGGCGCCTGCTTCGCCAGTTCCAGAATCTGATCGACAGCTACCTGCTTGCTAATTTGAGCGGAAAGTGTCTGTAGCGTCTGTCCAATATCATGTTCTGTTACCGGCGTTAGGCCAAGATGCCGCTCCGGCATAGTAAGATCAGCGTTGCGCTTGATCGAGCCTAGCACAGGGATCTTGAGCCGGTCAAGAGCTTCGCTGATCATCGTTTGATGCGATTCTGAGCCGATGCGGTTAATAATCACGCCGGCGAAATTCACCTCAGGATCATAAAGCTTATAGCCTAACGCTGTTGCGGCAGCGCTCTCGCCCATTGATCTAGCGTCAACCACCAGGACCACAGGTGCGTTTAGTAATTTGGCAATCGCGGCAGTGCTGCTAATGCCGCTGCGTCCGCCATCATGCAGACCCATAACCCCTTCGATAATTACGATATCGTTACCTGCCGCCGTTTCCGAGAAAATGGAGACCATTTCTTCTGCAGGCAGCAGCCAGGTATCAAGATTATGCGCCGGTTTGCCGCTGGCCAATTGGTGATAGCCAGGATCAATATAATCAGGACCAACCTTATAGGATTGAACCTTTAGCCCACGACCGGCAAGCGCCGCCAGCAAGCCGGTAACAATCGTTGTTTTGCCAGCCCCGCTATGATTAGCGGCAATCACCAGGCGCGGTATCTGCAAATCAGCCATCATATCGTCCCTGATCCTGCATATAGAGCAAAGCATTCACTGTTGCCGCCGCAATCGGACTGCCGCCTTTCGTTCCTTTGACAGTGATATACGGCACCGGTGATGTCTCGGCAAGCAGTGCTTTCGACTCAGCTGCCCCGACAAATCCCACCGGAACGCCAACAATTAATGCCGGCCGGATACCCGAATGCTGGATCAACTCCAGCACTTCAAACAAGGCTGTCGGCGCATTGCCAATGGCGACCACCGCGCCATCCAAACGGTCGCCAAATGCACGCATCGCTGCCATCGAGCGGGTAATCCCCTCCCGCTTGGCGACTGCGGCAACTTCAGCATCAGCAATCAGGCAGTGAACTTCACCGCCAAACTCAGCCAGCCGGCGGCGGTTAATGCCAGTCCGAACCATTTCCACATCGGTGTAAATATGGCAGCCGGAATATAGCGCTTGACAGCCGGCGCGAATTGCCTCCGGATGAATGTCAATAACCTCCGAATAAGCAGGATCACCGGCAGCATGAATAATGCGTGAAAACACCTTAACCGCTTCCGGGCTTATATCCAGATTTTCTAAATAAGGAGCAATGATTTCCATACTCCGTTTCTCAATTGCCATAGGTTGCGTAATGAATGACACCTACAAAACCTCCTTTATGAACTTAAGTACCTCCGGAAAGGATACCGCAACAGAACTATAGGCAATAACCGGCCGGTCGATCATGACAATCGGCAGTCCCAGTTCCATTGCCGCCGTAAATTTGCTGTCACTGCCGCCAATCATACCGCTATTCTTGGTCACAATAACGTCAGCGCCAGATTGCCGAAACATCGCCGCATTTAGTTCATGAGAAAAAGGACCTTGCATAGCCACAATATCACGAGGCATGAAGCCTAACTCGATGCATTCCTTAATCACTGATGTTTCCGGCAGCACGCGGGCAATGAGCCGATGCTCACACAGAGCCGGTTCGTTCTTAAAGATGGACAGCGTCCGACTGCCGGTTGTCAAAAAAACGGTTTTCCCTAGAGTGGCAGCCGCTTTGGCGGCTGCTGCGGCATCAGCAACAACATACAGCCGATCATAATCCGGTATCGCCGCGCGTGGGCGTTCATAGCGCAGATAAGCGACTTCCGCTGTCTGGCAAGCGCGCTGCGCATTTTGTGAAACATTGACTGCATAAGGATGACTGGCATCCACCACCAACGTAATCTGGCGAGTTTGCAGCAGTTCAGCCAACCCTGCACAGTCGAGAGAGCCGGTATGAACACTAAGGTTCGGTTCATCCGCTAGTTCACGTCCATATTCGCTCACGACCGATACCAGTACCGAGTATCCCTGCCGCGCAATCAGGCTGGCGAGTTCCCTCCCGTCCTGCGTTCCTGCTATTACTAAAATCACAGCTGGTAGCCCCTCGGTGTAATCATACGGCCTTCCCGTACAACGGTTTGACTGTTGCCGATGATCACCAAGGAAAACATATCAATAAATTCTTGGGTGAAGTTATCCAGAGTGGCAATCACTTGCTTCTCTTCCGGACGGGTCGCATGATGGACAATGCCGACCGGCGTCGTGGCAGGCCGATGCTGCAGCAAAATTTCTCTGACCTCTTCAATCTGGGTGACCCGTTTCACACTTTTCGGATTATACAGTGCAATAACAAAATCTGCGGCTGCCGCCATCTCGACCCGTTTACGGATAACCTCCCACGGGGTCAACAGATTGCTCAAGCTGATCACCGCAAAATCATGCATCAATGGCGCCCCCAGTAAGGCTGCCGCAGCACTGACGGCGCTGATGCCCGGAATCACGGTGACTTCCGGCCGAATATCTGACGAATGCTGCATAGCCAGTTCCAGAATAAGTCCTGCCATGCCATAGATGCCAGGGTCGCCACTGGAAATGACGGCAATGTTCTTGCCATTCAGAGCCAAATCCACCGCCGCTTGACAGCGCTCGATTTCCTGCATCATTCCGGAACCAAATGTCTCTTTATTCCCGATTACCTCTGTTGCCAGTTTTAAATAGGTGTCATAACCAACCACGACATCAGCAGACTCAATCGCTTTCCTTGCCCGCGGGCTCATATCGTCAACATGTCCCGGACCGATGCCCACTACGGCAATTTGACCTCGGCTACGGCTATCGCTACCTTTGGATATTTCGTTTTGGGCAACAACAGTTTCTTCGTCTGACCCGCTAATAACGCTGCTGCTTCGCATACATTTCCCACTCCAATCGTTTCTTTAACAAAATTTGAACTGTCTAAGCTATTTTCTATCGCACATTGCTCCAGGTGCTCATTCGCAAAAAAATGATGAGGAACTGCAAATTCTTTAATAGCAGCCAGTAAGCCGGCCTCATTCTGCTTGACGACCGTTGAGGCGATGATGGCTATGCTGTTAATGCTTCTACCGATTTTTTGGCAGGCATCTGTAATTGCGGTGACGATTTCCTCACGGGTTGTCCCTTTACGGCAGCCGATGCCGACTGCCAGCGTTTTCGGCCGCAAGAATAGCTGCGAACTTGCAACAACCATCTGTTTGTCAGTAATGAGCACAGCGGCTGATTGCTCAAACAGAGCTGACTCATTCAGCCTCTGCAATGTGACGTCCAGCTTTTCAGCCTGCTGAATATAGGTATCCGCATTAGCTAAACTCATATCAATATAGAAGGTAACCGGATCACCATTGACAATGGCGGCATTGATCGCTTTCATGCAAGCAAACGGTTCAATGACCAGACCGAGCTTTACTGCCAGAACGTCAGCCGCCGGTAGTGAAGCCACATCTGTGGCCGTGGTGATTACCGGCGTCGCACCCGCCACAGCCGCTACCAATCTTGTCAGGTCGTTGGCGCCGCCAATGTGCCCGGACAGCAGGCTAATTGCATGCTGACCCCCTTCATCGACTACGACGACGGCGGGATCAAAACGTTTATCGCGAACATGTGCGGCGATGACTCTAACCACAATGCCAGTAGCCATCACAAAGATAAATCCTTCATACTTGCTGAATATCGTGTCCAGCAAGCTACTCAGACTAGCAAACTCCTTCTCAGTGTTAAGGGGATTGCGGCCTGACTTTGCATAAACATCAGCCGGGACAGCAAGTTGTCTGGCTAAGCGTTCAGCCAGCAATGCCCCTTTGTTGGTCACAGAAATGATGGCCAGTTTCATTTCGCATCCCGATACATATGAGCAAAATCGGCAGCATACAGACGGGATAGTTCATAGTTGGCATCCAGACAGCGGCCGACAACGATCATGGCTGTACGGCCAATGCCAGCTTCGCTCATTTGCTTGGCAATGGTCGAGATCGTACCCCGAATGATCTTCTGCTCAGGCCAAGATGCTTTTTGTACGACCGCTACTGGTGTATCTTCAGCATAGCCACCATCAATTAGCTCAGCGGTGACTTTATCAAGCATATGCACACTGAGAAAAATACACATGGTTGCATTATGGCTGGCCAGGCTGGCCAGTTTTTCTTTGTCCGGTACCGCGGTGCGGCCTTCCAGGCGAGTAATGATAACCGTCTGCGATACGTTAGGCAGTGTGTATTCCTGCTTGAGCGCTGCCGCTGTCGCCAGGAAAGAGCTAACGCCGGGAACTACCTCGAAATCGATATTCTTTGCTTTGAGAGCGTCCATTTGTTCCTGAATTGCACCATAAAGACTAGGATCGCCGGTATGGAGGCGAACCACTAGTTTGCCATCGTTCACAGCGGTTTCCATTGTTTGCAGCACTTCATCGAGAGTCATCGATGCGCTATTGAAAATAGCCGTTCCCTGTTTCGCAAACTGCAAAAGCACCGGATTCACCAGCGATCCAGCGTAAATAATGACATCCGCTTGGCCAAGCAGCGAGCGCCCTTTTACGGTTATCAGTTCCGGATCGCCAGGGCCAGCCCCTACAAAAAAGACCTGCATATTAAAACCCCTCCCGTTTCACGAGTAGTAAAGACAAATAATCGAGCTTCGTTCCTCGCAGACTATCTAAATCAAAGCTGACAAACTGTTCTGGATAGCCGATTCTGCTCATATATACCGCGTTATCTTTTAAGCCCAATTCAGCCAGTACATTCACGATTTGATCATACTTGCCGGCTACTTTCATCAGCACTACATTAGAAAACTGAGCAAATATTTCTCTCAGTTGTTCGGGATCATCAATCGCAGGGATAATCGCAAGTTTTTCACTGCCTTCTGCCAGCGCCTCGTTTAGATATGCGGCCGCAGCGGAGAAAGACGTGACGCCGGGAATGCTTTCGACAGCTACACCAGGGATGATTTCACGCACTTTCTTCATTAAATAGGTATAAGTGCTAAATAGCATAGCATCACCAATCGTGATAAACGCAACATTCTTACCGCTTAATAAGTACTTGGCGATCTTCTCCGCGCCGCGTTGCCATTCTGCTTCCAGCGTTTCCGCATCACGGACCATCGGTGTCAACACTTCCATGATCTCTGCCGTTTTGGCAATATAGGCACTCGCTACTTTCATAGCAACACTATCATTTTCCGCCCGAGAACGCGGAATACAAACAACATCAACCTGTTTCAATACTTCAGCCGCCCGAATAGTTAGTAAGCTAGGATCACCTGGGCCAACTCCAACGCCGAAGAACTTGCCGCAGTTTGCCAGCATTTGTTCTGACATCTTATCGATCTCCTTTTGTGCCTGCAATTATATAAATTGGATTCAGCCCCTGCAGCATATGACTTGCTCCGACAGGGTGAATCCGCGTGATTTGTACGCCACAGGCCTCAACTTCATAGTCTAGTTTAGCGCGCATAAATTCCAGAACGTGATACAGCGTTTCCACCGTAATTGCCATAACTACCAAGCGGCCGCCCGTCTTTAACAGAGCATCCGCCTGAGCCAGTATCGCCGGCAGACGCCCGCCGCTGCCACCGATAAAAATAACATCCGCCTGCGGTAAATCAGCTAGCGCATCCGGAGCCGTCCCTAGAATTGGAACAATATTATCGGCACCAAATTTTTCTGCATTACTGCGGATTAGCTCAATACCGGCGATCTCGCGCTCGATAGCGAAAACGCGTCCCTTCTTCGCCTGCAGCCCTGCTTCCACCGAAAGCGAGCCTGTGCCGGCGCCAATGTCGATAACAGTATCTGTTTCTGTAATCTTGGCTTTTGCCAATGCTAGTATCCTTACTTCCTGCTTCGTCATCGGCACATCGCCGCGGCTAAAGTCAACATCAGCAATCCCGGGAAAGTATGTTTTCATGCAGTCACCACCATTACAGAATGATCAAAACCAGGCGTATTCACCGCTTCGGCTATGGAAGCAGCGAATATCTGCTCATTTTCATAGGACAGATTAGCGCACAGCCAAACTTGTGTTGCCGGTGGCCAACCAAAAGCGATCAGCACTTGTGCAATATGACTCGGATTATGCTGCGGATCAGTCAAAATCCCCAGCTTTTTACCTGGCAGATAGCGCAGCGTCTCGTCGGCGACTGTGCGGCCGTGCATGCTGATCAGCTCTGCCCCCTGCCATAGCTCAGCGATGCGAGCAAAAGCCAACTGAACCGAGCTAATGCCTGGAATCACCCGTAAACGCTCTGCGCCAAATTCCTGACGCAAAGCTGAAAGCAGGCTATAAAAGCCAGGATCACCTGACACCATAACAGCAACATCGTTTATCGACAATTGTGCACGGATATAGGCTAAGACACCCTTGATATCGCGATCAATGATATAGGTCTCTGCGGCGGCAGGCGCAAAAGCCGTTATTGCCCGCTTGCTCCCGACAATGATCCGCGCTGCATTAATCGCCCGAGCGGCAACTGGCAGTAGATAGTCAGGCGATCCGGGACCGATACCCACTACCGTTATTTTATGTTCCATCCTAAGCTTCCCCCAATCTCCCGGGCGTTCTCATCAAGCCCTAAAAGTTCCCCACGCAAAGAAAGGATTGTTGTCCCCACCCGCAAATCAGCAAATACATAGCGTTCTGCTCTTAGACTAGCTCTTGCAGCCAACACCTGATATACGTCAGTCATCTGTAATTCGGCGATAATTGGGATAGTGGCCTCTGCCGTATTGCAGGCAAGGATCTCTTGGGTAGTATGTTGCGACGCGCCGCTTGCCGCCATATATGCGGCTATCGTTTCTAGTCGGGCGTCTGCCATGCGATTGTGGGTATGAAAATTGCCTGCAGCTACTTTAACCATTTTACCTAAATGGCCCAGCAGCAAGACCTGTTTCATGCCGTAATGCACTGCCTTCTCCAGCATGTGACCGACAAAATTACTCGTCTGAACAACCGCGTCCGATGGTAAACCATAACGTTTCACGGCAAAATCTTGTCCCATTTTACCAGGGACAAAAACAATGCTGTCATAGCCTAAGGCTTTGACTACGCTAATCTGAGGAGTAAGGGAATTCTTAAAAGCCTCCTCTGACATTGGTTCAACAATACCAGTACTGCCAATAATCGACAGACCTCCAGTTATCCCTAAAATGGGATTCAGAGTGCGCGCAGCCAGTCTCTCGCCCTCCGGAATGGAGATGGTTACAATAGCGCCTGTTTGGGCAGGCAGCACGTCACGCACCGCTTGCGTAATCATGGCTCGCGGACCGGGATTGATCGCCGGTTCGCCTACCGGTACAGCAAGGCCGGGCTTGGTCACTGTACCTACACCGTCTCCGGCTTTGAAAACGACCTCAGTACTGTGCTGCAATATCTGTATTGCGGCGCAGATCATCACACCATTAGTAATATCTGGATCATCGCCAGCATCTTTACGAACCGAAGCGTTGCCGCCCTCAGCTGTCACGGTTGCGGCAGCGATCGGCACAGCGATAACCCTGCCTTGCGGCGATACGACTTCAACAATTGTCGGCAACTGGTTTTTCCAAACTAATATGGCAGCTTTTGCCGCTGCTGCGGCGCAAGTACCAGTAGTTATTCCAGTACGCATTTGTCTTCACCATTCAAAATTCTTACCCGGTCCACTAAGATCTGAGCCAGCCTTTGATCTGCTCCCAGGGTTTGGCCAAAGTCGATTTTTACATCAGGATATGCTTTTAAAAATTCTTTGATTTCTGCTGGAATATCCTCCAAGATGTGGACACCGTCGAATAGGAAATAAGGGATCACCTGGATCTGCGTAGCTCCCTGATCGATGAGTCTTTTTAGACCTTTTTCCAAATTATTATTGGAAAACTGTAAAAAGGCATGTTGAATCAGATCCGACTTCAGCTCTGCCTTTACCAGCTCAAGGATCTTCAATAAAGTATTTTCTGTTTCCTTTTGTCTGCTACCATGAGCTAAAATTAAAATTCCTGTCATCGTATTCTCCTTTTCGATTTCATACTAGCCGATTCTTCCCTCTCAATTTATTTAATGTTTTTCTCGCCTCAGCTATTGTATTTGCAGTCTCTGTGAATTCGAAGTTATCCTTATCTTTCAATATCTCCATGAGATGCCCGATCCTCGGCAGTCTAAGATGTATCTTTCTTAACTCATCAGGATGAGAAAACACTTCTTTAGGAGTGCCTTCCAGAATAATCTTACCCTCATTGATTACATAGGTATAATCACAATAAAGCGGAACAATATCAATGTCATGAGTTGATATAACTACAGATAGCTTCAGATCTTTTTGTAGTTCTTTAAGGAGTTTCATAATTTCGCTTACCCCTAAAGGGTCTAGCCCCGCAGTCGGTTCATCCAGAACAAGCACTTCGGGCTCCATAACTAGCACTCCAGCAATAGCTACACGCTTTTTCTGCCCAAAGCTGAGACAGTGAGTGGGCTTGTCTTTGAGGTGAACTATCCCCGTTCGCTCCATGGCAATATTTACTCTCCTCTGAACTTCTTCTTCAGGTAATTTCATGTTCATCGCCCCAAATGAAATATCCTGATATACACTTGCTGAAAACAATTGTTTGTCAGGGTCTTGAAAAACAATACCCACAGATTTCCGAAGTTCTTTAAGTCCTTTTCTAGAATAATCCAGAGGAATGCCGTTAAATAAAACTTCACCGGCTGTAGGTTTAAATATTCCATTGAGAGAAAGGAACAACGTTGATTTTCCTGCTCCATTGCCTCCCAAAACAGCAGTTGACTTACCCTGCTTTATTCCAAGTGTCAAGCCCTTTAAGGCATGTGTTCCGTCACTATATTTGTATTGGAGGTCTCGCACTTCCAATATATTTTCAGCCATAAAGTTACCCCCAGTACATCTTTTCAAAACAAGCTATCAAAATCAGGAACAAATTTACCAACCCCGGAAAAATGTACTCAGTCCAATGAGCTTTAAACGGTTCTTCAAGTACATTGAGTTCACCGTCATACCCTCTAGCCTCAAGAGCTGTGTATAGTTCGTCAGATCTTTTGAAGGCACTGATAAAAAGAGTTGTCGCAAGTGCAGCAAGGGCGCGGTATGACGAAGCAAGACTCGTGTACCCCAAGCGTGAGCTTTGAGCTGTAAACATCGTTTCAGCAGTCTCAAAAAGTATAAAGATGAACCGATAAATAAGTCCCATTAACTCAATAAAAAGTGTTGGTATTTTCAGTCTGTGGAGTACAGCCAATAAATCCACCATCGGTGTATTAAGCGACAAATAATACAGGCATGCTACCGCTCCCAAAGCCTTAGCAACCAGATGCGCTGCTGTTTGAATGCTTGACTGGGTTACGCCTGCATACGCTCCAAAGATAGAAATAGAAAAAAGAAAAATTTCCTTATTCAAAGAAAGATTTACAGCTATCGGCAATACCCCTATGACCAAAAAAGAAGTTGGCGCCATCATCATCTTTAAAAATAAAACCAATGGAGTACCGCCTTTATAGACAGTACACCATCCCATTATTAGCAGCACCAAAGCAGATACTTGAATAGAATCTGCCCAGAGGCATACGCAAAGGGTAAGAACGGAAAAGATCAGTTTCTGCAAAGGATCAGTATGTTTTAGTTTTGACATATACGCATATTTGTCTATATTCATCATTCCTTAGTCGCGTCTTCTTGCTTCTTCCTTCCTCGCATATATCCTAATCCATAGAAAATTATACCTGATCCGACAGCTGCCTGAAGTGAGAAAAGCAAGCTTTCTACTTCCGCGCTGGGCGGCTCCCAGATTGGTGAGAACCAGGCCGTATAGTTTGAATTGATTTCTGTTATGGCAGCTTCGGCTTTATCATCAGAGCCACCAAATTCAGCATCTCTTAGCATTGAAAGTGGTATAACAGTAAGGCCAATAACAATTGCACTCAGGATAAGATTTTTTATCATTACATGATTTTTCTTATCTTGTTTAAAAGCATCTTCAGACATATCTAAGCCTCCTTTGACAGTATTCTTAAATATTTAAGTTCATCTTTGCTATATGCTGCAATCGCATTAAACATCATCAGCGTCAGAATACCTTCACTGATAGCTAGTGGTATCTGTGTTATCGCAAATATCCCCATAAACTTGATAAGGGAGGCTACAAAACCACCTGTTTCAGCCGGGAAGGCAAGTGCAAGCTGTACAGATGTAGTCACATAAGTCAGCAAGTCACCAAGGGCTGCTGCAAGGAAAACCGCAAGCCACTGTGGTCCCTTTGCCTTTTTTATAATTTTATATGTAGCAAAGCTAACTAAAGGTCCAACAACTGCCATGGAAAAAGCATTAGCTCCAAGTGTTGTTAATCCACCATGTGCAAGCAAGATAGTTTGAAATAGTAGAACTATCAATCCCAGTACAGCCATAGCCGTGGGTCCGAATAAAATAGTTCCAAACCCAACACCAGTAAGATGTGAAGAGCTTCCTGTAACAGAAGGGATCTTTAGCGCGGATAATACAAATGCAAATGCCCCTGCCATTGCCAGCAGCATTTTTGTTTTGGGATGTTCATTAACCGTCTTTTGAATCGAGAAGAACCCTGCTACTATAAACGGGATTGTCAAGGTACCCCAAGCAATACACCATTTTGGCGGAAGAAATCCCTCCATTATGTGCATGGCAAATGCCTGTTGAGGTAATAATCCAAGCGTGAGTGCGAGACCAATCATCCAGATGTTCTTTTTCTTCATACAAAGTCATCCCTTCTGAAGTAGTAATTTTATAAGAAGAGCCTGGCCAAATAAAAATCCCGGTAAAAAATGCCGAGAAGGATAGAAGATTAGAATGATAGATAGATCACCTAATAAACCCTCCCCATCTCTCGTAGGTATAAAGGTAGTTACGGAACAGGCAGTTATCCTGGCTCTGGATCTTCGCTCGCCCAAACCTTCCCAGGAGTTTTCGTCCCAGTGGCTAAGTACTGTGTCAACCCTAATCCTGTGTAACACGATACTATCTTGGGTTTGCTCCCCATTACAGTGGTGGGACCGTGCCGGCATTGCACCGGTCTTCCCTATTAAGCCCTTGCGGGCACCTGTTCCGCCCAATATGCAATTATTCTTGAAACGTAACCGCAGACAACGAGAAACGTTAGCCACAGAGTACGCGGAGTTTTACTTAAAACTCGATCCCTTTTTGAGCTGTAATTCCTTTTTGATAGGGATGTTTGACTTCTTTCATTTCTGTAACAAGGTCGGCCTTTTCGATAAGCAATGGACTTGCATCGCGCCCAGTGAGGACCAAATGCAGTTCAGGGCCGTTGCCTGTATGAACAATGATTAACCCCTGTTTGTCTGACAAATGATCACCCTCTTCTCCTGCTATCGTATAAGTCTTATCTATTATAAAAATGGTATTGGAAAAAGGAATGTCTCCATTGGAGACATGTTGCGCTTACCTGCCGCAACGACAAAAAGGATTTAGTTATAGCTAATTTCCCCGCCAGCCAAAATAGCGAGAAACTGTTTGACAAATAAATAGCCCTCCCTGTGCTATACAGGAAGGGCTATTTTTATGAAAGAAACCTGTCTAACTAAAAATCCCGGCAATACATGCCGGGAAGGATAGATAAATAGATCACTCTAATAATCCCCTCCCCATCGCGCGTGGGTGAGTACCGTATCAACCCTAATACTTACAGTTTTAGGGTAGCCACAGTACAACGGTGACTGTTAGATAGGCAGTTCTCCTGGCTCTGAATCATCGCTCACCCAAACCTTCCCAAGACGTTCGTCCCAGTGGCATTATGTGGGTTTACTCCTCATTACAGTGGCGGGACCGCGCCGGCATTACACCGGTCTTCCCTATTAAGCCCCATAAGGGGGCACCTATCTCGATATATAAAATTGTCAAATGTCCGTCATAATTTTTAACAATTTATATGGTAGCATATTACCAGTACTTGAGTCAACTGCTTTCTAGTTATGAAGAACCTAGATAACCGAGACATATCGATAGTATGCTGAACACAAGCGGCACTAACGATACACTAGCGACACAATACGTATGTCCTTAGCCGCGCTAGTGCTCCGCTCCTTGCACCGCAAGGTGACAGTTACAATAGTCGCAAAAAAGCCTTTCAAACAAAGTTTGAAAGGCTTTTTCTGCACTGGTGACCCACGTTGGACTCGAACCAACGACACCCTGATTAAAAGTCAGGTGCTCTACCAACTGAGCTAGTGGGTCAAAATGGCAGGGGCGGCTGGACTCGAACCAACGCATGCGGGAGTCAAAGTCCCGTGCCTTACCGACTTGGCTACGCCCCTATATAGAATTAATCATAAAGTTGGGGTGACTGGAGGGTCTCGAACCCTCGAATACCGGAGCCACAATCCGGCGTGTTAACCACTTCACCACAGCCACCATATTATTTAACAAAACCAACGATGCTATACATTTTAACATGTAGGTAATGTTATGTCAAGGTACCAAACTAACAATTTGTGATAGTAACGGCGTCAGGTTAGCCTGACGCCGGCAACTACAAATGGCGACCCCGGCAGGATTCGAACCTGCGACCTTTTGATTCGTAGTCAAACGCTCTATCCAGCTGAGCTACGGAGTCATGTCGTGCGGTACTTGTATAGTATATACAATCTTTATTCTTATGTCAATCCCTCTAAATCATGTTTTAGCAACTTTTTTTGTGGAAATAATTCTCAATGAGCACTATATCACATAACCGATCCCTAGGGCGTTCAGATGCCCCAGATGTTGTTACCTATGAGACTAGAATATATATGATGCATCTTAGTTTGGTAGCATCACTAGGCAGACCCAAACAGCCCGCCGCGACGCGTACGATACGGGTACGCTAGCAAGGGCTGTTTGGGTCTAACAACGCAGATGGGGTATATCAACGCCCTAGTACGGGAACTGTATTGGCTGCGTGGCCCATGAGTATAACGCTATAATCCTCTCTCCCCAGTTTCTCGCGGGCAATCGCCGTCGCTTCTTCGGCGCTGGCTGCCGGGATCATGCCTGCATTACGGATAAAATCGGCATTTTCCGGCTTAGTAACGATAATCAGTGAAACCTCGCGGGCAATATTGGCGCATTTGAAGGCTACATAGCCCGGGACGGTAAAGCCGGCACGCAGCGCCAGTTCGTGTTCCAAAAGAGTCGGATGCTTAAACCAGTCGCTGAACTCAGGCGGCTCATAGATGTCAGGACATTCCAAGCAGCAAATGACGACTCCGCCCGGCTTAGCTGCCAGATAGGCATTATCAATCGTTTTGGAGCCTTGGTACAGGTTGATGTCTTTGGGAAAGCCGCCGGCGGAAGCAACCACTAAGTCGGCTCTCTCGGCAACAGGAATGCCGTAAATTTGCTCAACGGCTTTGGTTCCTTCCAGCCAGGCATCGTGCCATTGGCCGGCAACAAACTTTGCAAATTTGCCGTCAGGAGTAAATACCGCATTCAACAAGAAGTCTGGTTTAGCCAAAGCGGTATATTCGCAGCAATCTTTGTTCATATCATTGGCGTCAAGCATGCCGGAGCCGCAGTTAGGATTAAGTCCCTTGCCGACTTCTTTATGGAGGCAGAAGGTATGATTGGCTTGAATGCTCTTATAGCCGCTGATGCCTGGGATAACGCTTTTCCGCCCGCCGCCAAAGCCTGCCATCAAATGATAGACAATGCCGCCTGTCAGGATAAACCGGTCAGCCTCGGCTACCTGCTTGTTGATATATGCTGCGGTGCCGCCGCTGGTTGTACCGATATAGGCCAGGTTTTCTTCGTTAAACGCATCATGCTGATAGACTGCGACCCGGTCACATACCGCTTTGCCACACACCAGGATATCTTCCTCCGGTGTATGGGGACGGTGAGCGCCAAGGGCCACAACAATAGAAATATCGCTATCCGGTATGCCGGCTGCGTTGAGCTCGTCTAGCAAAGTGGGCAGAAACTGATCGTGCCTGATCCAAGCCCGGGTGATATCGCTAACGACAATCACTACACTCTCGCCAGATTTTACGATTTCCTTCAGTGGCGGAGTACCGATTGGATGATTCAGAGCATGACGTACTGCCGCCGGGATATCAGTAATAGGCTCAACCGGACGACCATCGATTTCTTGGATTATCTTTTCAGCCGGAAGAGTAAACGTAAGCTTACCTCTGCCAAAGCCAATTTCAAACGTTTTATCGGACATAGAGTTCCCCTCCTCAGCGCAAAAGCGCTGTTTTAATCGGTAAATTACGTGTGTTTACAGTCTCTTTGTTTTTTGTATGCAAGCTGTATATTATTGTAATTATAGCCCCGCCAAATGACCATTGTCAATAGACGTCTCCCCTTCTCAACAATCTTTCGTCCAGACGTTCAGAAAGGTTTATATGCTAGGCGCGCCCGCTGACCCTGCAGCGCCGCGTACGATACGGGTACGCAAGCAATGGGTAGCGGGCGTAACAACGCAGATGAGCCTTTATCAACGGTCTGGCGCCTTTTTGCGAAAGCCCTGGGTGTCAGCAACCCGCCTCCCAATCGCCTGTATCTTACCGGTAATGCAGTTCCGGCAATGTCCCGGTGTATCATTAATGCAGATTTTTCCTGGGTAAAGCGCATACATTCGGCGGTAATTGCCTTCAGTCACATTGGGCATGACCACATTAGCACCACTCTGCAATGCGATCATTCTCCCTTGCGGATTCAGGCTTTCCATTGCCGTGGTCGCTGGAATATTGCTGTCTGGCAATAATAATCTGACCAGAGACATAACTTTGCGCGCCAGGGTAAACGAGCCTCCTACCGCATCCTTAAGTGGTGTGTCAGGGTTCGGAATAAACGGCCCAACGCCAATCATGTCAGCATCGATCTTCTTAAAGAAGAGGATATCATCCGCCAGCGAGGAAAGCGTCTGCCCAGGCAAGCCAATAAGGCAGCCTGTGCCGACTTCATAGCCCAAAGCCCGTAAATCCTCTAAACAGCGTAGGCGATTGTCAAAGCTCATGCCTGGGTCGTGTTCCTCATACAGAGCTCGATCGGTTGTTTCGATTCGCAATAGATAACGATCAGCTCCGGCCTGCCGATATGCTTGATAATCTTCAGACGTTTTTTCACCAATGCTGACTGTCACCGCTACCCCTAGGGCTTTAATGCGGCGGATAATATCTGTCATTCGCTCGACCGTAAACCATTCATCTTCGCCTGATTGCAGCACCAGAGTTTTATAGCCGAACGCCGCCGCTTTTTCCGCCATGTGCACGATTTCGTCCGGTGTCTGACGGAATCGTTCGATGTCATGATTATCACGCCGCAGTCCACAATAACGGCAGTTTTGTTTGCAAATATTCGAAAACTCGACCAGACCGCGTAAGTGAACCTCTTCACCAACATATTTATCGCGTACACGATCAGCAGCAGCAAAGAGAATATCATTAATCGAGTCGTCCGCTAAAATCTGTTCAATCTCTGCATGAGTTAATTCATGCGCAGATTCTGCCCGCGCAATCAAGTCTACTGAAGCTGTCATAGTAAACCAATCCTCCATTCAATGGTTGTTCTGTTGCTGCCGCACTCTGTCAGAAACACATTTATCGCTATAGCAAAAGATTCGGCCAACACCGATTAAATTCCTCTTATTAAAGAACTAATATCAGTTCCTGTCAAGATTGATGAATTGATTATCACCTGGGTACACTAACAACATTATATACAGGAGGTGAAAAAGATGGCAATGAAAAAAGAGCAGAATGTATACAGCTTTTGGAATGGCAAGAACCTCAATGGGAAACAGGAATTCCCTGATATCGACGCTGACGATTGTGCAAGCTGCGGCTTCCGCTGTGTAGAAGGAACTGAGACCGTATCAGCTGACGATCTTTCCTAAGAATAAAAAGCACAATACCGATCTATACAGTTCGTGGTAGTGATTATACGATGAACGCGAGCGGCACCGGTACACTAGCGACACAAAACGTACATCCATAGTTGCGTTAGTGTCGTCTTGTAACGCTAGTGTTCCGCTATACGTTTCAAACAAATGGGGCAACGATTCAGCGATTGAATCATTGCCCCATTTGTTGCCATTCTACACCGGGTTTTCACCACTCGAGCAAATTAGCCTAATCTCATCGCCAACTTGGGTTTGGCTAGCTTCAACTGCCACGGCAGGCAGTTCGACGACATAGTGACCCTTACCACACCAAGCTGTGCGTCCTGGTCGTAGCGAAGTGGCAATTTTTAATACCTTATGATCAACGCCAATAAAAAGTACATCAATGGGGTAGGTCATGCCAAAAGTATGAACACTCGAACAGGGAGTAATCAGTAGAGCTGTCCCCTCGGGCAAGCAATCTGTCCCTAACAGACCTTTTAACCGGCTAAAAAAGCCATCAGCTATACGCAGATTCGTGGCTAAGCACTTATTACGCGTCACATTGACAAGCAAATGATCACTTCCCTCGCAATTACGCTCTTCTATAAAAATAATAGCTCAACTTCAACAAAAAAGCATCTGACTTTATACCCAATGTTCGCAACTAGAATAGACCATAGGCGAAATGATAATAGTAGAGCAAGGGGGTGCTGACGATCTATCAAACAGCAAAAAAACTTCATCTTTGGGTTGGTTTGATCCTAGCACTGGTACTTCTGATGGAATCGGTAACTGGCTTGATATTGGCGGAACCAGGGCTTTTGGGACAGGAAAAATCACGGCCACCGATGGCAAATCCACCATCAAACTCTGAGCAAAATAAATCTGCCGAGGTGCGAAACGATAACCCGCCGCACACTCGGACAAACCGAGAAACTCCACCGACGAACGGATTAAATGTTGCCAAAGGACTCCATCAAGGCAGATTAGGCGAATGGAACGCAAAATGGCTTGTTGATCTTGCAGCAATTGGAATGATTTTTCTCACTTTGACAGGAATTTATATCGCCATTCCGATTTTGCGGGCACGAAGCAGACGCAAAGGGCGCCCCTAGCGAAAAGCTAAAAGCCGTTTGTACAAACGGCTTTTAGCTTTTCGTAGTTTAAGCATACGCTTTCTCCATCCTATTCTTTGACCGCTGCGGTAAAATGTAACCCCAAAGAAGGTAATTAAACATAGCCGCAGTAGCACTGTGGATAGACATGATATTTAGAGCGGTAAGCGCCGTGGAGATCACCTGTTCCCGATTATACAGCATGCAATTCACCTCCTTGGACATTGTCGATTTATAACTCACAGGTATCAATCTCCCAATTTTCTCACCAAAGCGATTATGGGTTCAGTAGCAAACGTTTCTTTAATAACCCCAACCCGTTTATCCTTATCCGTGACTGCCTGCCATGAATTCATATAGTTAGCACTTGCTAAGCCCTTCTGCGATTGTGTAACCGGTTCGGAAAAATACACGATCGCCGCAATCGGCGCAGCCATAAGTACGAAAGTCGTGATAACACTAAGAGTGCCTCGAAATATGCGTTGTATGATATTTGTCATGTTTATTCTCCTTTCGGTTGACGTCGGGCGTTTTCTCTTTTTCTATTATGAATCACAACTTTTTGTTTTTCTTTTGAATCGTTCTAGGCATATATTAGAAATCAGGCGCTTGCTTGCGGCAAGCGCCTCCAGGGCGTTGATAAAGCCCCATCTACGTTGTTGGCCTCGCAAACCCATTGCTAGCGTACCCTCTAGTACGCGTCGCTGCTGGATTCGCGAGGCCGCCTAGTATCTGGGGCTTTCTGAACGCCCTGGAGAACGGTTTTCGACAGCCTGCAGGCGCTTGCTTGTGGCAAATTAGCGTCTGTTCATCGGCCCTTTACCATTAATCATATCTGCGACGCGTTGTTCCATATTGGCTTTCATTTCTTCCGCCTTATCAGCAGAAAGTTTTCCTGATTTCACACGATCTTCAATACGCTGATTCATTTGTCCGAGAATCGCCTCTTTTAGTGCTTGCTCAGATACACCATGATCCTGAGCGATAGCAACTAAAGTCTTACCTGCTTTCATCTCATTGCGGAACGTCTCTTGATCAATATTTAACAGAGTAAGCAGCGCTGAGTTATCCATTTTGTGATGCCCAAGCCCATGACCTCTATGCATAGGAGCCTCTCCGTTTATCATGCCGGTCACACGCTTATCCATGTCTGCTTTCATTGTTTCTGCCCGCTCAGATGTTATTTTACCGGCTTTAACATCTGTTTCAATCCGTAGCGTCATTTTCTGGATCATGAAATCTTTGAGTTCCTGCTCAGATATTCCACGATCTTTAGCGACAGCAACTAAAGTCTTACCTGCTTTCATCTCATTGCGAAACGTCTCTTGATCAATATTTAACAGAGTAAGCAGCGCTGAGTTATCCATTTTGTGATGTCCAAGCCAATGACCTCTATGCATAGGAGACTCTCCGTTTATCATGCCAGTCACACGCTTATCTATGTCTGCTTGCATTGTTTCTGCTTGCTCTGCAGTTAATTTGCCTGCTTTAACGCCTGCTTCAATCCGTTGCGTCATTTGTTTGGTCATGAATTCTTTGAGCTTCTGCTCAGATACTCCATGATCTTTGGCGATAGCAACCATCGATTTGCCAGCTTTCATTTCGGTTCTGAAGGTCTCAGCATCGATTTTCAGCAATGCAAGCAACTCTGTATTGTCTGTTTTATGTCCTCTGTGATGCTTAAAATCTCTTTCAGTAACAGGTCGCTTTTCACTCGCCTCATCTTGTTTCTCCGTTGGAGTAGCAGCCATTACCAAACCGCTTGCAGTCATCGCGGTTACAACACCAAGCGCTAAAAACCATTTTTTGTTTTTGTTCATCATTATTTAATCATCCTCTCATTTATTATTGTCGGGGTCTATGTTTGTATTATGCCGCACTGGTTTTAGAATAACTTTAGAATAAATTGGATCATGATATAATTTAAGAAATTTATTTAGAGGTGAACGCTATACACAAATCCAGCTTTTTATCTAGCTTAACTCGCGATAAAAGTATATCAATCATCACACTTCCATGATATACCTAGGTTATGTAAACAGGAGTTTTAGAGAAGTTATCGAATATCTATTATCAGCAGTTTGTGCTGCAATAAAAAACGAGAGGTTGACGCTAAATGATAATTACATTCAAAAAGAAACTCGTCTCCGGCGTGCTTGCCTTTTCGCTGATGACCACGTCTTTTGGCGGCGCATTTGCCGCATCTGCTTACGCTAACACTCCGGAAAACGTTGCTAGCGAATCAGAGCAGACAGAAACACCAAACAAAGACATTTTAATTGGTCTTGCAGCAATCGGAGTGATCGCCGCACTCGCTAGCGGTGGCGATGACGACAAATCCTCTAAACAAAGCTCGGGCTCAACGACACCACAGCAACCACAAACGCCATCCACACCAAGTGGAACTACCCTCTCTGCGCAAGAGCAGCAGGCCCTTACGTTGTTAAACAACGACCGCGCCAAAAATGGTCTGCCAGCGCTCAAATCAAACAGTCAATTAACCCGCGTGGCGGAAAGCCATGCAAAAGATATGATTGCCCGTGGCTATTTCGCCCACAATACTCCTGAAGGCAAAACTCCATTTCAACGCATGCAGGAGGCAGGCATCACTTATAGTACCGCCGGTGAAAACCTGGCAATCAACAGTAGCGTAGCCGCTGCTGAGACGGCTTTTATGAACAGTTCAGGTCATCGGGCCAACATTTTGAATTCCAGCTATACTGACGTTGGTGTTGGTGTAGTGCAAAACTCCAGCGGTCAAATGTACGTTGTTCAAGAATTTATTCGCAAGTAGTTGTGCAATAACATCAAGGGAGCTGACCGGCAGGTCAGCTCCCTTGATGTTATTCAGGACTCTTTCTGAAGTTTGCCAACTGGGATAGATACTTTAAATGTAGCACCGTTTCCCGGCTCACTATGGGCGGTTATCTTGCCTGCGTGCATATCAACAATCCACTTAGCAATCGATAATCCCAGTCCGATGCCGCCCTTATCACGCGAACGCGATTTATCTTCCCGGAAGAAGCGGTCAAAAATGTGCGGCAAATTCTCCGGCTGAATGCCGCAACCAGTATCCTGCACACTAAAGAGGATATTCTTATCGCCTTTCGCGCCCGCGACAGTGATTCGCCCGCCTTTAGGCGTATACTTAAACGCATTATCCAGCAGGATGACCAACAATTGATGCAGGCGTTCTTTGTCGCCGACCAACTTCAGATCAGGAACAACATCGACCAGTAACTGTATTTGCTCTAATTCTTCTAGCGGTCGAAAATGTTCAGAGACTAATTCGATTAGCTCGCTAAGGTCAACCTGAGTTAACTGTAGCTCAGTTTTGTTCGCATCAGACCGGGCTAGGGTAAGTAGACTTGCTATCAGCTTGGTCATACGGCTAGACTCTTTTATAATAGTATGAATACGGTTGCTTTCTTGCTCTACCGTATTTTCTGGATGCCGCAGCATTAATTCCGCATTGCTGTGAATTCCGGTAAGCGGCGAGCGCAATTCGTGCGAAGCATCGGCGACAAACCGCTGCTGTTTTTCCCAAGCAGCCTCGATCGGGATCATCGCCCGCTTAGCCAGATAATAACTGGCCGCGATGATTGCCGCCATTCCCATGACTAAGCCGCCCGCAATAATCCATAACAGATAATTTAGCAAGCCGATTTCTGTGTCAACAATACTGACGGCAATGACATCCTTAATCACAAAATTTTCTTCGGTCCTCAACAGCTTTTCCTCATGCAGATAAGGCACACACAACACCCGGTACACATGAGTTTCGTATTCCTTCGTCTCGATCTCACCGATTTGACTCTGGGCGGCGATTTCCGCAAGGTTAGCATTATCTTCATTGCGAAATGCGGCAAGATTAGCAATGCGGCCATCCTCACTGCGCAACAGCAGAAAAATGCGGGGATCGAATACACGTCGTCCTCTGAAAGGCGCATTTCGCTCGCTTACCAGCCTAAATGATTGGGCTTGCATCCGCATAGCATCATCGATTTTATCAAATTGACGCACCGAGATGTAGCCATAGATCGTAGACGTAAACACAATAAAGATCAGCAGAAACACTAGAGAGATTAACAGCGTCAGTTTGCGAAGCGTACGTTGAAACATGACTATTTAACCTTTAGCATGAAGCCGGCGCCGCGTATGGTTTGAATATGAGAGTCCAAACCAGAAGGGGCCAATTTTTTGCGCAAATAGTGAATATACAAATCGACAATACTGATGGTCGTGTCTGAGTCGAAGCCCCAAATCCGATCAAAAATCTGCTCTCTGGTTACAATCTGCTGATGATTTGCTACAAGAAATTCTAGAAGATCATATTCTTTTGTGGAAAGCCCCAACGGTTTACCATCGGCAAAACCATCGCGCACTCGGCTATTTAGCGAAATGCCGCCATAAGCCAGCTCACCATCTAAACCTTGATTACTCTTGCGACGGATTTGTGCTTTTACCCGGGCCAACAGTTCCCGAATCGCAAACGGTTTTACCAAATAATCGTCTGCACCGGTTTCTAAACCAGTGACACGATCATCCACACTATCCCGCGCCGTCAGCAAAAGTATGGGGACAGTATGTCCATTATTCCGCAAAGATTTTACAATCTCCAGACCGCTGAGTTCCGGCAGCATAATATCAAGAACGATTAGATCATAAATATCTTGTTCGGCCATGTATAAACCTTCATCACCGGTTGCCGCCTCATCGACAAGATAGTGTTCCTCTTTCAAAAGCGAAACAACAGCTTCTCGTAACACGCTGTCATCTTCAACAACAAGAATCCGCATATACTCGCCCCTACTCTCGTTCCAATTCTATATACTGAAATCATTATAATTTAATTCTAAATCAAATAGTTTTGAAAATCCATAGCACGATGAACACTAGCGGCATTATCGACAACAGCAGACCTTATTTATTACGATATCGTTGTTCTACCTTTCGCTTGTTTAATGACTCCAAGACCTTTCGGGCAACCAGTTGCACTAAGGCAGAGTTAAAAAAGAACGTTGGCAATCGAGTCAGCGTTCTTTCATTTCTAATCTTTTACTGTTTTGCTTTGTCGCAGCACCCCTGGCCCATCTTGGGCCACCGCCACTTCGGCTTCGCCGAAGGTTTTCATATCGTTTAGCATATGAAGTGAGGCGTCTAACAACCTGATGCCTAATGCCGCCCCTGTTCCGTCGCCTAACGAAAGATCAAGGTCGAGATGAGCCCGCAAACCCAGTTTGTCTAACGCGGCCTGATGGATAGAATCTGTGCCGCCGTGGGATGCGATCAAATAGTCTCTGACCGACGGTGCGATGGCAACCGCAATAAGAGCAGCGGCGCTTGTCTCCAGATCGTCCAGCACCACGGCGGCCCCTTCCGCCGCAGCGCCCAGGATAACTCCTGCCAATCCGGCGAGCACCAGACTACCCGTCTTTTCTAACATAGCAAGCAAAACATCTGCGCTCTGAAAATCCATTGCCAATCCTGTTTGAATAAATAATTCAGCGGTCTGTCGGGCATCATGACTAATCGTGCCAATTCCCACCACCTGTGTTCCATGCTTCATTTGCGCGCAGGCCGCATCAATTCCAGTCTGAATTGCTTTAACAACCTGATCATGCGTCAAATTCGTCGATTGGGGAATATCCACAGACTTACTCATATTAATTAGTGCCAGTTCTGCGCCGGCATGCTTGGCGAAGCCTGTTACTGCTGGGCTTGCTGCACAGGGACCGTCAGTTATAACAAGAATTGCTTTGCGCAGGCGCTTTGGTCTAGGATCGCCGGTAATCCCTGACAGTTGGCGTGCCAGATGTTCAAATGCGTTAAGACTTGCAAACGGCTTTGTCAAGTTGTCTATACGCAGTTGGCAAGCTTCCATCGCCGCCACATCCAAAGGTTTAATTTGTGCAGTTATATCGCACAGCACGCGCCCGACGTCGCGAAATGCTTCGGTTTGGGCAGTCAAAGCCTGACAGGACGTAGTGCTCAGATCTAGGCTTTGCTGCGTTACAGCGTCGGCGGTCAACATATCGACCACGATCGAGGCGCCGATTGCCTCTCCCAAACGAACCCCCATGTCAACACAAGGTTTCAAATCCAATAACCCCAGCGCAAACCGATGCGCCGGTTCAGCCGATAAGTGAGAAGCAAATAGGTATTGTTTGCATATCGGCTGAATAGCAGCAGCAATTAGCGCTGCCGCGGTCGTGTTTGATCCATCGATGATCACGGCACAGCGATTGGCCGCAGCGCCGAGAACAACACCTGCCAAGGCACCTAGTTCAAATCCGCCGACCTTCGACAATACGTCAATTCCGTCGCAGGGATTGGGATGATTGACAGCGAGCCCTTGACGAACGATGTTAATCTTCACTTGCATTCGGCTATCTGATATTCCTGTTCCGCGTCCGGTTACCACTTCAGGTTCAAGCTGAGAGAAGGCAGCAACGATCGCCGCGCTGGATGACGTATTGCCGATACCCATTTCCCCCAAGCTAAAGCAATTGTATCCTTGCTTAACCCGATCATTGACAATTTCAATACCTGTCTCGATCGCCTGTATTGCCTGGGCACGCGTCATAGCCGGGCCCTTGGTAAAGTCTGCGGTTCCATAGGCAATATTTCGGTTCCATAAGCCTGGGACATGCGACAAATCCCCAGCCACCCCAACATCGACTACCACCATATCCGATCCGGAAAAATTCGCAAATGCATTGGCGCTTGCGCCCTTTGAAACCAAATAGTTGGCAGTCATATGTAGGGTCGTTTCCACTGGATACGCACTGATCCCATGAACAGCCACCCCATGATCAGCGCAGGCAACAACCATGCACGCACGCGGTGGTAGCGGCCGCAGTTCGCCTGTTATTCCCGCGTATTGACTGAACATGCTGCCTAAACGCCCAAGCGCGCCCGGTTGTGTAAGACGATCGATCCGTTGCTGCACCTGTTCGCGGATCAACGTATCCGGAACGGTAATCTTCGCCAATGTTTGTTGTAGTAAATTCATCATTTCCTCCTGCATAAACAATCTTTTAAGAGGAAAATTACGTTAACCACAGAGTGCGCAGAGCACGCAGAGGGTACTCGCAGAGGGTTACGATTGCTAGTTTAGAACACAGTTCCTTATTGCCTCTGTGTACTCGTCGAACCCTCTGTGTACTCTGTGGGAAACGTAACCCAGCCTCCTAGTTACTAAAAAAGAAGGCTCTTTTGGTTACCCAAAAAAGCCTTCTTTATCCATGAAGGTCTTCAAACGGCAGAGGCAGGTCTCCTGGCTCCCGGTTCATTGAATCCTTACGCCTTCCCCTTGCGAGTGGCATTGTAAGTTCTCCCCGGTACAGTGGTGGGTCCGCGCCTACGCATGTCGCCATGCTCAGACTTCCCTATTCTCCTCCCAACGGGAGGCACCTAGGCCGTAGTTGTTATATAATTGTTTTTAGTATACAGAAATTATCAACCCTAGTCAATATGCGAAGTGGGTTTTGATCAGCGGCCAAAACTCTTGATCCTCGCTACCCAATTTCCACAGCGCTATGCCGGCAATGTCGTACTTGTTGACCAAGTCTAACTTAAACCGCAAGCTATGACTGTTTTCAAACCATACTTGATGACTGACTCCATCTGGGCCGGTATAGTTGAAGTGAGGCGATTTCGACGCATCATCCCACTCGACTTTGGGATTAAAGCGGCTGATTAGACTCTGGATTGCTGGATACTCAAGGCTCTCTACCCCTTTACTAGACCAATCATAGCCATAGCCGGGAATGCCAAGATACAATTTGTGTTTCGGGATAAAGGAAAGAGCATACTGCAAATCCTGCTCCACGGAGACAATGTCTGAGACCGCGCCTGCTTCGCTCCAGCCACCGTGGTAATCATAAGTCATTAGCATGATCTTATCTGCATACTGAGCCAACTTCGCATAATCATAAGCTTTTGATATATCACCCAATTCATTATGCTTGGGGAACACGTCAATTGTTACCACATAGCCTTGCGGCTTCAAACGAGCATAAAGTTCTTTCATAAAAGCGGTCAGATTGTCGCGGTCACCTGCCGGCACTTCTTCAAAGTCAATATTGATTCCATCCATCTGATATTTTTTGATATAAGCTTCCAGATTGTCGATAGCTTTCTTGCGCAGCGATGAGTTAGACAACACAGTATGGATAGGCTTCACAGATCCTGTGCTTTTCTCATTGTTCACCAGCAGCAATGTCTGAATCGAGTTCGACTTAGCATACTTAACAACCGCCGCATGATCATTACCACCACGGTTGGCGACAGAAGCGTCGCGATTTAAGGTTGCCCAAAACGGCGCAATCGTGCCGATCGAATCCTTGTGTTTAACCATGTCATTATATGACGCAGTATCATTTCCCCACCATTCAGCATAGAACCCGATTACCTCTTTTGCCCCAGTCGGCTTAGAGATTACTGGTGGAATCGTTGTCGGAGCCGAGACGACCGGTTCGCTTGGACTGAGATTTAGCAAACCATTGAACAAGTCCCCAAAGAAGGCCAACACAGAAGCAAAGAAGCCCTTGTCTGAGTCACCGCCTGTTGGAGTTGAAGCGGCAAAGGCCGGAACGGGAAGCGTGAAACTGACACACAACACTAACAGCAGAAAAACCGCGATACGTTTAGAGTTCATTTCAAACCTCCTATTCTGATTGAAAGCCGATCTATATTATGTTAACATAATTCAACTTTTTCAGCAATCCCTCTGAATTTTAGCTAAATACCTTTGACAGATAATGTGAAATATTGGTATACTACGAAAATAACGGCAACGAGGCCTGTCTGAGTAATTCAGCCATGCCTCGTTGCTTTTTTGCGAGGTGAAAATAGAAATGGACAACAGTAACATGATTGACGTCTCTATCTTATTAAGCGAATTAAAAACAGCAAACGCCGAGATGGGCAAGGTCATCAGCACTATCCAGCAAATCGCTCAACAGACGAACTTATTATCTTTAAATTCAGCCATCGAAGCTGCAAGGGCCGGGGAAGCTGGTCGCGGATTTGGAGTTGTAGCAGACGAAATTAAGAAATTAGCAACTCGCAGTTTTGCCTCAACAAAGGAAAGCACCAAAATTATCGAGAATATCCAGTCCAAAGCTGACGAAGTAATCGCTGTGCGAACAGCTGATGTCGCCTATGACACCATCGACAAAATTGACCGCAATCTATTCGAGCGCAATTGCGATGCCCAGGCTTGGGCAAGTTTTTCTCAGGTGAAGAACTCCTTATGCTCCACCGAGCCAAATCGGGTTGAGCAGGCGAACAATTTATTAAAGACACTCGTAGATATCTATGAAGTCTATTTTGACCTCTATGTGCTTGATACAGCAGGAACAATTGTAGCGACAGGCGTACGCCGTGAACTTATTGGTAAAAATATGGCCGATCGAGATTGGTTCAAAGAAGTTAAGGCCGCTAACTCTATATCGGTAACTGATTTATACTTATCTTCAGTAGAAAACCGCCACACCGTGGCCTACTCTTGCCCAATAATAGGTGAATCAGGACAAGTCGTCGGCTATTTCTCCTCTCGTTTTAATTGGGATTATATCTATGATATTTTAGATTCAGCTCGAATCGGCAAAAACGGTGATATAGCGATAATCAATAAAGACGGCTATGTTATTGCCTGCCCCAGCCGAAAAGGCATCTTAACCGATAACTTAAGCCGGTTAAAAGCGGCTCAGTGTGCAATGAGCGGCGAGACTTACGGCTACACATTTGAAAAAGATGCTCGCGGCAGCAAGATTTATGGTTATGCTCGCACACGTGGCTATAATGCCTATAAAGGAAAGGGCTGGTCTGCCATCGTAAGTACTACGCTTTAGTCGTCCACGGCCTTTGGAGAAAGTGCGGGGTACGATAGGATAGCACGAACGCCACAAGCGGTACTAGCGCCACTATGGACACTTTTAAGAAAAAACAAGCCTGCTCCTACGAAAGGAAGGCTTGTTTTTTTGCCCCATATCCCATTAAAGGAAAAATCAGCAATATGTTGAAACAAAGTACTAATTAGTCTATTTTGAATAATAATTATATAAATGAAAGGGGCTCGTGACTATGGCAACAGTACAAACCCAATATCTTGGCGATCTGCGCACTGAATCAGTTCATCTGCAATCTGGCAGCAAACTCATTACTGATGCGCCAACAGACAATCATGGTAAAGGAGAAGCCTTTTCACCAACCGATCTGGTCGCGACTGCGCTCGGCGCTTGCATGTTCACTATTATGGGCATTGCAGCGAAGACGCATGGCTTTACCGTTGATGGCGCGAAAGTCGAAACAACCAAGGTCATGGGAACTAATCCGCGCCGGATCGTCGAACTCATTACTGAAGTCACCCTGCCGCATAACAACTACAGTGCTAAGGAAAAGAAGATCATCGAACTGACAGCGAAGGAGTGCCCGGTGTTTAATAGCTTGCATCCGGAGATGAAAAAGACGATTACGTTCGTTTATGGGGGCTAAGAAAACAGGTACGTTAACCGCAGAGAGCGCAGAGTACGCTGATGCGCAGAGGGCTACGATAACATTGGGTTGAACCGGCTAACGCAACGACTTTGCATCATTCTTCTCCCTTAGCGAGGCGCATAGCGCCCTTCGCGTTTTCGCGGCCAGTGATTTTCGTTTCTTGCCTTATCTGACCTTTTTACCTTAGACAATTTGGCAACTGAACAAAAAGGGAAAGATCGCCGCGCTTCGCTCGCGATGACACGTAGTAGGTTGTCATCGCGAGCAAAGCGTGGCGATCTTCTGACTAACAGCTTCTTTCTGGAACGATTACTTTCTAAGCGCAATCTTCATAGACCTGCAGGCTGCAACAATCGTCTCTTCACTACGCAGGTAGCACAACCGAACATAACCCTCGCCACCGGGTCCGAAGCAGGTACCTGGTACAAGTGCAACTCCTGCCTTCTTGAGTACGAAGTCGGCAAACTGTTTGCTGGTCATGCCTGTTCCGGTGATATTGGCAAATGCGTAAATGGCACCTTTCGGCATAGCGCAGGTGATGCCTGGGATCTCATTTAGCTTTGCGACCATTAGGTCGCGAAGCTTTTTATATTGACGATTTCGCTTTTCTATCAAGTCTTGGGGCGTGTTTAACGCACTAATGCCTGCATATTGGATAAACGGCGGAATGCAGGTGTAGACAGTCTCAAACATTTGACTCATCTTTGCGATCAAATCGACAGGCCCAATTGCATAGCCAAGCCGCCAGCCTGACATCGAATGGCCTTTCGAAAAACCGCTCAGGATAATCGTACGTTCACGGCACTTATCTAAACAAGAAGGCGAATAGTGGTTTCCCTCATAAATATTTTCCGCATAAATTTCGTCACTCAAGAGATACACGTCTTGTTCGCGAACGATTTCGGCCAGTCGCTGCACCTCGTCTTGTGTCATCACTCCGCCGGTTGGATTGCTCGGCGATGTATTAATAATTAGCCGAGTCTTTTCCGATAAACGCGGCAGCAAGTCGTCCGGATTCAACCGGAACCCATTTTTTTCATAAACTGGTACTGTAACTGTTTTCAGCCCGAGATAGCTGGCAACGGCGATATATGACGCAAAGCCTGGATCCGAGAAGACTACTTCATCACCAGGATCAGCCACACAGCGCATCATAAAATCGATAATACTGTTAGCAGGCATAACGGCGATTTGGGAAACATCGGGGCGAAAGCCAAGCTTGCTTTCCGTGTAGTCGCAAATAGATTCTCTGAGTAGAAGGATGCCGCGGGAGTTGACGTATTTGGTATGTCCCTGCTCAAGCGCAGCCTTGGTGGCCTCAATGACATGCGGGTATGCGTCAAACTGAGAGTCACCTACCTCAAACCGGTATACTGTCTGACCAGCCGCTTCCATGGCAGAGACGACTGATAGAATTTCCAGCATGGGTTGGCCGATCAAGCCTTCGGTTAGTTTGGAAAAGCCTTTCATTGAAAAACCTCCCATATAGGTTTTAACCTAATGTCAAGGAATAAAGACGAAAAAAACGGGGGAAGATTGCTTCACTTTGTTCTCAATGACACTATTACAATGTCATCGCGAGCGTAGAGCGGCGATCTTCCCCAATTTCTAGTTCAGTTAGAATGTATCGTTTAGAATTTGTAGGTTACAGTGGTGCGAAGAGAATCGTATTCGTCAGTGCTGTTAAGAACTTTATTATCTTTGTACATCAGATTAAAGGAAGTGGTTTTGTCAAAGTTGTGGTTGTAGATATAATAGAAGCCTTTTTCGCCTTTATCCCAATCTGTCAGGATGTCAGCATTAACTTCGGTTTTGTGGTTATACACAGAGAGAGTGTTTTTGTCGTCAAAGGCATAATCCACGCCAAACACACGAGCAGTATCATTTGCCGATGCGTTAGATTTTAGGAAATCCACAAGAAAGCTGGCTTTACCGGTTGTATAAGCAGCATCAAGACCCCAGAAATTTCTGTCGCTTACAGCTTTTTGATTAAAACTGGCCAACGTTCCGCCCACTGTCCAGTTCTTAGCCGGGCTGTAAGAAGCATGGATCGAGTAAACGCTGTCGTCCTTGCTGCCAGTATAATGATCGACGCCACCAGCAACCACTTGCAATGAAGTCACGCCAGATTTACCGGTCGCAACAATACCATTCAAGAAGTCCATGTCTTCACCAATATAGGCTCCGCTGCTAAGCAACGATGCAGCTGCAGTAATCGCAACAGGTTGACGGCCGATCTTGTAGGACCAATCGGCATTATTGTAAATGAAGCCGTATTGGTCGATAGTAGCAATACTATTGCTGCTCTTGTTGAAGTCCGCGCCAATATGGTCGCCGCTCAAGGTCTGTGCCGCAAAGCGAGCATACACTGACAGATTTTTGTCTAACTCCATTTTTGCATTCAAACGAACCGTGAATTTCCCGCCGTCTTCGTCGGCCTGGTAGTTATAGGTTTGCCACCGATAATGTGCCTTCACATCACCATCAAATTCAACGGGAGCGGCGAAGGCGGCGCTGGTCGTCAGGACCAGTGCCGCTGCAATGGCTGCAGCAGCTGTCTTTTTCATCAGAATCCCTCCACAAATTTGTTTCCCTACCGCTCTCAACCTATTGGATAAGTGTCCATGTTCCCTTATCCATAGCTAATCACGTCGTGCAACTTTTCAAGTTGGAAAAGGTTACACGCAAAAGAGTATTTTATGCCAATTCTGCATAAAATCGTAAACTCCTTCTTTTTGCAGAAAACTTTTTAGGTAATTTTGCCGCCAATCAAGCAGAAGAGCCGTCCCCTTGCATCTGTGACGAGGGGACGGTTCTTCTGCTTGATTGCTATTTACTACTTACCGAATAATGAATCCATAATCTGGATCATCGCCGGGCCGAGCAAAATAACGAAGATAGTAGGAAAGATAAATAAGACGAGCGGCAGCATCATTTTAATAGGAGCTTTCATCGCTTTTTCTTGGGCCCGTTGGCGGCGTTTTTCCCGCATTGCGCCAGATTGGACACGCAGGACGTTGCCGATACTGACACCCAATTGGTCTGCCTGTACTAGAGACGTGGTAAAGAGTGAAAGATCTGGTACGTCGCATCTAGAACCCAACGCATGCAGCGCCTCGCGGCGGGTGACACCAACGCGGATTTCCTGCAAGACGCGAGTGAATTCCTCGACCAAAGCGCCTTTCATCTTTTCCGCCAGTTTAGCAAGCGCGCCATCAAACCCGAGTCCAGCCTCTACGCTGACAGTAAGAATATCAAGCACATCAGGCAAGTCCTTCTGGATGCTTTTCTTGCGCTCTTTGATGCGCTGGTTAAGCAGGATATATGGCAATGCAGCACCAAATGCAAATGCAAGCATGGTCAGACCGACGATGATATTGGGGGCTGCCTTGGCCAAGCTCAGTACAAAAATGGTGATTATCGAAAACCCGACAGCTAAGGTACCCCAAAACAGCAAGAAGCCATCTGTGTTCAGGCCACTAAAGCCTCCTCCCATAGCGAGTTTTTCTTCCACCATCCTGCGAATCGCTTTGGGAGTAACCCGCAGCAAAGTGGACGCCAAACTGCCTGACAAGGGCGACAAGACACGCTGTACAAACGGACGGGTTAATTCTTCGTCGATATCGCTTCGATCCTTGGCAATCCACTCAAGCGCCTTTAAACGCATGCGGATGCTAGCCGATCCTGGGCCATAGGTCAGGAGAATAAAATATAGTACAATAAACACAGAGATAAAGGTTAATAGGACAACGAGAAAGATCATCTGCTCTCACCTGCCGCAGTTTACTTTGGATAGAAGACTTCGTTCGGGACGGTTATGCCATTGGCGGCGACTTTTTCTAGAAACTTAGGACGAATGCCGGTCGGCTTGAAATGGCCGATAATTTTACCATTTTCATCTTTGCCTGTAGACTCAAAAACGAAGATGTCCTGCAAGGTCACAACTTCACCTTCCATGCCCTGCACTTCGGTAATATGCGTAATTTTGCGGCTGCCGTCACGCAAGCGGGACTGCTGAACTATCACATCAATGGCTGAAGCGATTTGTTCACGAATGGCTCGCACTGGCAAATCCATGCCCGCCATTAGCACCATCGTTTCAAGGCGGCTTAGCATGTCGCGGGGAGTATTAGCGTGGCCAGTGGTTAGTGAACCATCATGGCCTGTGTTCATGGCCTGCAGCATGTCAAGCGCCTCGCCACTCCTGACCTCACCGACAACGATCCGATCAGGCCGCATGCGCAAGCTGTTACGAACCAGGTCACGCATCGTGATCGCGCCCTTGCCTTCAATATTTGCCGGACGAGTCTCTAGTGTGACGACATGATCTTGACGCAGTTGTAGTTCGGCTGCATCTTCGACAGTTACAATCCGTTCATCAGATGGGATAAAGGAGGAGAGAATATTCAAAGTGGTGGTCTTGCCTGAACCGGTTCCACCGGATACGACAATATTGAGCTTGCCTTCGACACACGCTCTTAACAGTTCAGCCATTTCTTCGCTCAGTGTTCCGAATGCGAGTAGATTGTCAACTCGCAGCGGGTCTTTAGCAAACTTCCGAATGGTGATACATGGCCCTTTCAAAGCAAGCGGTGGAATAATCGCATTAACACGCGATCCATCCGGCAAGCGGGCGTCAACCATTGGTGAACTTTCATCAATTCGCCGTCCGATGGGTGCGACGATTTTTTCAATAACATGCATGACATGGGCGTCATCACGAAAACTGACATCGGTTAAAATCAGCTTCCCCTTGCGTTCTACATACACCTGATCGGGGCTGTTGACCATGACTTCAGAAACTGATTCATCCTTGAGCAGCGATTCGATCGGCCCATAGCCTAGCACCTCATCCACAACCTCGATAATGATGCGATTGCGATCATTACGGGGAATGGGAACTGGCTCTTCGTCCATTACTGTATTTGCCAGCCGAGCAACCACTTCCTCGAGCGCAGACCGGTCGGCATCTTTGGCAGTTAATACCTTGCTTTCCTCTGAGCCCATTTCATCAACGATGCGTTTGTGAATCTTGGCCTTAATGCCTTGATGCGGATCTGAACGCACCACAGTTTGCTTATGTTTTTCGCCAGCAGGCTTTTGTGTCTGCTGTTCAGTTTGCTTCTGAGCCTCTAAACGTTTTAACAGAGACATGCTATCACCTGCTATTTAATCAAAGTCACACCATAGAGACCATAATCGACACCGGGGTTCGATGTAATATCGCCTGACGCGACTAATTGCATGAATTTGCCGGATACGTAATTGTCTTTGCCTGAGCCGCCGGTTCCCTCCAGAAAGAAAGCCGCAAAGCCGACAATCTGCACATCACTGCGGCCTTCGACCATAAGGGAATCAAGTACTGGGATCATAACAATGCGCGGCGAGTCTTTAGTCACTGTCTCAAAGGTAGCTCCCGGGTCCTGATTAATCCGATAGCTGACCCCAGTATCGGTTGGTCCGCTCATGTTGCCGGGTTCGGTCGAAACCCACTGTCCAATATGCAGCTTGCCGTCATAGCCATATTTGATGTTGTAGCGATAGGTATTAGCGCCAGTACCACCCAAACCGAGTCCGCCGTAGTTGCCGCTATAGCCATCGCCAGCACCTTCTTTTAACGTGTAGAGATCGCCATATTTAAACTCCTGTCTCACTACGCCAAATGGTACAGCGCCGCCGACTGAGCTCATCGGGCGAATAGCCGCTGTTGCACTCGCACTGACGGTCTGCGAATAGCGATTAAAGATGCGGGCAAAGAATAGGCTCACATTGCGGCTGACAGAAACGGTAAGCTCTTTATTGTTTGCTAATGTCGTGGCCACGACATCGCCTTGCTTACCATTCTGCTGTGCATAGGCTTCCGCGCTGGCGCGCGCAGCTTCCTCACTTCCAGGAAGCTCTTGCACTCCGGCTAAAGCTGCGGCGTCAACAGTATTGATTAACTGCGAACGATGTAGATATAACACGCCGACGTCAACAACAAGAGCGGCCAAACCTAACAGGACAGTCATAGACAGGGCGGTCAGAACCGCAACACTTCCTTTTTGTTCGCGCAAGAATGACAGCATTTTCATCACCTACTCCATCCGCATGATAACCTGTCCCTGAACAGACGGTTTTTCCGGAAAAAACTTGCTGATTAGTGGCGTCATAATCTGAATTGGTTTTGTTACAGTCACAGTGACCGCTGAACCGCGTGGGCGATCCGCCGGTGTAACACTGACATCCATACCGCTTGTATCAATAGAGGCGGCAGCTTTTTTCGCTGTTTCACTAACTTCATAATCATTACCACCTACAACTGCCGCACGGGCACCTTCACGGGCAGCTGCAGTTACAACCAGATATTGATTTAGTACTCGGCCGAACTCGATGGTACCAGCCAAAATCAACAGCAGCACCGGCAAAACTAGCGCCATTTCGACTAGTGCCTGTCCTCTATTATTCTGCAAATATTTGCGGATTGTTGCCATCAATGCATATCACCCCGTTGCGAACAGATTACTCTGACTAAATTGTAGCACCAACTACGGTTTTGCCATATCGAGCCTAAGTCTTAATTTGTTCTTTACAGAGTCCCACCACTAGGCGGATTGGCCTAGTAAAAAAGCCCCCAAGCCAAAAGACCGGGGAGCAACTAATGAGTCATATTTCATTGGAGCGCTCCTGCTAATGCCCCAGGAAGGACGTTCGGCAGGAAATTCCCAATTATTGTTAATGCAGCAATTGCAATCAATGAAATGATAATTAGTACCAGATTATACTCAACAAGTCCCTGTCCACACTGGTCTCGGAACACGGCTTCCAGCTTGTTGAACCATCTCATTGCCAGATTCCTCACTTTACAGTTACCAAGGACACTGTTAGAAAACGCCAGACTCCCCACTGTTTTAGGTAGCCTGGCGTTTTTAGTTTTATTATGGAGCAGCGGTTTTGAGCTTTTCGCCAGCTGTGGTGAACATCGCTTTTAGATCTGTACCCAACGTAGTAAGAGTCGCGACAGCGACCACTGCGACCAGTGCGAGGATAAGACCATACTCGACCATGCCTTGGCCTTTTTGATTGCGGAGAACCTGTTTTGCATCATCCCACATGAGCATTGCGCGAACCAGTTTTTCCATTATGTTGCCTCCTCTTATTTCTTGTATCTAAATAGGTAGTTGCTAGGTTGTCTTACTGACTTTATTCTACCAAGTTCTAAATGATTACGCATCGTCCACCAGTCTCATCCGTATAGGTGAACAGTCTTATTTACTGTCCATACCTCAAGTCCTATCGGTCGGGACGAATCGGGACTTTGATAAACACTTTGGTCCCATGACCGAGCTGAGAATTGACTAGTGCTTCTCCACCTAACAGCTCCGCCCGCTCGCGCATACCAACCAGACCGAAACTATTACTAGCGCGATTCGCTTGAATATCAAAACCGATGCCGTCATCCTCAACCACTGCAGACACAAAATCGCTGCGAAACTCAAGTTTTACAACAATCTTTCCCGCCTTGGCATGCTTTTCTGCATTAGTGAGAGCCTCTTGAATCAAACGGAACGCGCCAACTTCCTGAACAGAAGGAAAGCGCTTTTCTTCACCAATAATGCGCAGCTCGGTCACAATGTCATAACGTTCTTTCAAAGTATCAAGCATGCGCCTCAATGTCGGTGCCAGTCCTAAATCATCAATCGTCATGGGGCGCAAATCAAAGATAATCTTCCGTGTTTCCTGCAAGCATAGTCGGACTTGACTTCGCAGTTCTTGTAATTCTTCACGAACCCGCTCCAAATCTTGATCTAGCAACCGCTCGCAAACCTCCGCTCGAAAAACAACATTGGCCATATACTGAGCTGGCCCGTCATGAATATCGCGGGCAACCCGCCTGCGTTCCTCTTCTTGCGCCTTGATGATTTTAGCACCGAATAGCTGGCGTTCTTCCAGTGACTCCATGCGGCAAATGACGTTGTTCATTTGATTACCGAGATATCCCATAACAGCGCCCACTTGAGCCACCAGGTTTTCCGCCTTTTCTACCGTCTCACTCAAGCTGCGTAGGCGGACCTCAAGTTGGTCGCGTTGCTGTCTAAAATTGAGTTCTTTTTCCCGCGCTACAGCCAACTCAACCTGTAGACGACTAGCTTCAGTATAAGCGGCATGCATAGCCGTTTCGCCACCGTACCGCTGCGGATCACGACTAACTTCCATTAAATGAATTCGACTCCGTCGTTCCAGTCGCTCCAGTTCATCCACCGTGTTAATAATGGCGGCTGACGCCAGCTTGACTCGTTCGAGGTCTTTGCGGACATTATCAAGTTCCCGTCTGGAGGCTTCATAGATCTCATAAATCTGAGAGCGGCTTTTATCCACCGCTGCGACAGTGTGTCGTACAATCTTATCTAGTATTTTGCTGTCAATATTAGTGACTTTACCGCCAAGAGGCTGGTATCCACTACTACTGCGTTCTGTCTCAGTCTTTATTGCCATCAGGGACACCTGCCTTCTACTCGATGGGGCGGTTAAAACGTTCGCTGTTCGAGTGCGTAATTGTACAATGAACACAAGCGGCCCTAGCGATACACTAGGGCACAAAACGATTTGTCCATGTGTGTCGCTAGTGTTCACCGCGTGTCCTTCGCGCAGGCGCGTAGCGCCTTTCGCGTTTTCGCGGTCAATTTACAACTATTCGCTTTGTGGGCTTGGCGCTAACGTACTCCTAATGGTTGATTTAATCGGAATTAGCGAGCCTCACACCTCGATATTAACTATCTTGCGAATCACAAAGATGCCAAAAATTTGGCTGACGACAGCGCCGCCCACCATGAACAGGCCAATATCGGTAGTGAACAACACACGGACATATTCTGGATTAATTACTTGGATCACTAGCCCCAGCCCAATTGGCAAAACACCGACAACCATCCCTGAAATACGCCCTTGTGCAGTCAGAGTTCTAATCTCTCCTTTGATTTTCTGGCGTTCACGAATCGTACCCGCAATATTGTCGAGAATTTCGGCTAAATTGCCACCGATCTGACGTTGAATCATCACAGCGGTAAGAACTAGATCCAGATCATCACTATTAATCCGTTTTGCTAAGTTATTCAGCGCTTCTTCAGTAGTAACGCCTAAGTTCATCTCCCGCAAGGTACGGGCAAACTCGACCGAGATGGGCGGCAGCATCTCGCTTGCTACCATCTGAATTGCTTGCATAAAACTGTATCCGGTGCGTAATGAATTAGCAATTAAAACCAAGCAGTCGCCCAGTTGATTGTTGAATGCCTTAACTCTTCGCCCGATAATGGCCCGTAAGACAATCAGAGGTACGGCAAATCCCACAGCGAATCCCAGTATGGCGACGATTACCTTGCCGATCAGCAACAAACAAAGAGTTCCCGCGAAGAACCCACTACCCAGGCAGATGACTAAAAACTCAGACCCTTTTAGTGGCAGACCTGCCTGGATAAGTTTATGCTCGATAAGTCGTGACCATTGTTTCGATTCAAAATGGCGACCTAAATGCCTAATCAAGGAACGCCAAGCAGCGCGCGACGTACCTGACGTTGGTGAATTGCTGTCATAAACGGCTTCCTCACTCTGCGCCGCTACCAGGTCGAGTCGTTGGCTAATTTCCTGTCTGGGTTTGTTCAGGTGCTGATACAGCAGCATGCAAGCTGCGAATACGCTGCAAAAGACTAGCCCAACAATTAAAGCCAGCATCGTATCCCTCCTAACCGAACAAGCTCTTGATCTTGGTTACAACACTCTTCGGCTTTTCTTCTTCCTTCCATTCACCGCAAGAAACCATTCGTGCCAGTTTATATACGCTTTGGGCTACGTTAGTATCTGGATTGCTAATGACAAACGGTACGCCCCGATTGACCGAACTGACAACAGTTTTTCCATCACTGGGCACAGTTGCGCTGAACCCCCGACGCAATGTCTCTTCCACTTCGCGGATATCCATGCCGCCTTCTGAGTCAGCCCGGTTAAGAACCAGCTTGACCTTACCCTCCGTATAGTTGAGTGACTCCATGATCTCAAGACATAATTTTACGTTTTTCACCGTAGGCAAGTCCATGGCACTAATAATCAGTACCTCATCAGCTGCATCAAGAGCGGCCAGCATCGCGTCATTAAATGACGGGGCGGTATCCACAACCACATATTGGAACATCGAGCGTAACGTCTTTAATATCGCAGTAAGGTGCACACCGGATATTGTTTCCGCTTGTTCTGGGCGCAGCGGCGCTGGCAGAACTTTAACACTATCGCTGAACGGGCAAAGATACCCTTTTAGCAGTTTCTCGTCTAAATGATCGATATCCTGCACTAAATCGGCAATCGTAGCCTGGGGCAGCACGTTCAAAAATAGCGCTACGTCACCAAATTGCAAATCAGCGTCAACCACGCACACATTGCCATCAGTCTTAGCAGCCAGTGCAACTGCAAGATTTGTCGCGATCGTCGTTTTGCCAATACCGCCTTTGGTGCTAAACACTGTGATAACCTTGCCTTGCTTGGAATTTATACTTTCCGGCTTCATAAATACAACCCTGCGACGCAGCTCGCTCTCATGCACCTGTTTGATTGCCTGTAGCAGTTCATCGCTGGAGAATGGCTTAGTCAGATAGTTTTTAGCCCCTGCCACCATTGCCTTGCGTAGGTATTCCTGCTCATTCTGAACACTCATCATGATGATGCTGGCTGACGGCACTTCGGCGGAAAGTATCTGCGTTGCTGTAATGCCATCCATTCCGGGCATGTTGATATCCATAAGAATAATATCAGGCAAAAGCTTCTTTGCTAAGGCAATCACCTGTTCAGCGTTTTCCGCCTCGCCAATGACAGTCATTTCATCGTGAAATGCGATGAGTTTACCAACACTAGCCCGGGTTGCCGCTATATCGTCTGCCAGCAGGACTCTAATCTTTTCCTGCATTATCGCTCCCTCCCCATGGATTTTCCTGGCTGAACTCCTTCATATCCGGCTTTAACTCCGGTTGATATGACGCAGGATCGACAACAGTAGGCGTGATGAGAATGAGGAGTTCGGTTTCATTGCGATTGAATGAGGTGCTTTTGAACAATGCGCCTAAAATCGGCAGGTCGGCTAGCATCGGAACTTTATACACATCCCGAGTAGTTTCTGAGCTGATCAGGCCGCCAATGGCCATCGTCTGGCCAGACGCCAGAGCAATAGCGGTTTCTGCCTTGCGCACTTTAATCGGCGGAATAGACATTCCAAGGCCGAGTTGTATTTTATGCGATGAATTCCAGTCCAGCGAACTGACTTCCGCTTTGATCTTGCTATGAATCAGATTAGCGCTTGACAGTTCGGGGCCAATCTCCAACTTGATGCCGTATTCCTTAAATGAAATACCAACGGTGCCGTCTTGCATACTGATTGGAATTGGCATCTCTCCGCCAACCATGATGTTGGCTTTATCACCGCTTAAGGTGATCATATTGGGACGGGACAAAATACGGGCTGATCCGTTTTTTATCAGGGCCGACAATTGAGCGTTGAGATCGGCAGTTTGGCCAAAGTTTCCCAACGACCAGCCGAGACCAGTCTGATGGCTCTGGCCTGCGGCAAAAGTACCGGGTGTGAACATATCGACCCCATTCCCCCATTTTATCCCCAGATCTTTCGCCTTCTGCCGGTCGATTTCGATAACTTGGGCCTCGATTTTAATCTGTACCGGCTTCATCAGCGCGAGTAGGTTAATCACTTTGTCACCATAGATTGATGCCAGCTTTTCAGCCCGTTCTTTCTGCGGCTGAGTATCAACACTGCCTTCTAAGATAATGGTACGGCCGAGCTTTG
>NZ_LSGP01000016.1 GCF_001611555.1 Anaerosporomusa subterranea | reverse complement strand
TTAACTTATGACAATATAGTGTACGAAAAGCTCAGTTACTATTTCGAACAGTTCTCTCTATTTAGAGGTGAATCCTCAGTACACACCTGGAACCATTTGTCTACGCCCGTAATGTATACATTTCGGACATATCAAATATCTACATTTGCACTCTTACTCCTATTACAATCAAAACATGCTAAACGTATGTTATGTTCTTCTGTAGAACCACCTCTTGATACAGGAATTATATGGTCAAACTCCAGTTCATCGTCACGTAAGTGTTTACCGCAGATTTGACAAGTATAATTATCTCTCCTCGCAACTCGAATCTTAATATTAAAGGGAATATACCTACCAATTCTACGCATTTCAGCAGTTTCAGTGAAGGGCTCATTTACAAAGAATACTGGGCATAAATGACCAAATATTGTGCAGGAGCTTTCCTCATCAACACTTGAAATACTCTCTGGATAATCTTCTTCCTTAAACGCACCTACCATTTCTTGAAAATTTAATCTTCGTTCTTCATCAAGAGGACTTCCATCTCCAAGTACATTGTCTTGTAAACATTTTTTTAGATATTCATTGTGTTCTAATGCTTGGTTTCTAACAACGGGAGGTAGTGGGAACTCTTCTACTAAGGGTCCATAAGGACAATATTTCAATTCCCAACAAGGCTTACAAACCGACTGCGTTCGCTTTTTCCATTCAGCTATTACCTCATCATCGCTAAGTTTAGGGTCAACAGGCAAAAAATGTCTTAGGGCATTAATAGACATAATAATCACCTCAATAAATGATTTACAGATATGACAATACCTTCATCGTACTATTTCTTTGTGTATTTAGGTATAGTTCTTACCATTCTTCGCTCAATACCCTGTAAAACCTTGGATATTTTATAAACGTCCTTAGATTGGACCCTAACATCATAATTCCACCTACTAAGCGTATCCAGTAGCCACTCAACACCTGCTTCATCAAAACCGTAATAGCCTTTCTGCACTTCATCTATAAGCCTATTAACCTCATAATCATCCGAATTAACTTCAAAAATTATTCTCTCGTCACTTCTTCTGGACTTTTCTTGTACAAGATGAAGCATAATCGGTACTACAATCGATGCTATTGCCCCGATTCCTGCAATAACCAACTCAATGCTTCCATCCTGAAGATGAACAATCTTCGCTTTATGACGAAACTCTCTTAATACCTTTGCATTCCTCGTTAATCGGAAGCCCCAGGAAGGGCTAAAAAATATTTCTTCTAAAAATTGGCTGTTTTCATACTCCTTCTCTAATAATTCGCAAAACACTATTAGGTGATAGATATCCACTGAAAAGTAACCTAAGTCATACAACGAGTTTACTCCAAAGTCAAATCTTATCCGTATAGTATCTTCCCTCAAGAATATTGCCCCCATTCCAATAAAATATTTTATCTTACATTTTTCTACCAGATTATGTGTAATCCTTTATAATTACCCACTAATTAGAATTTAAAACATCTTGAAATTTTCAACTCTAATAATAATGCGAAGCCATTGATTATACTGAAAGAGGTTTTTGATGTCAATAGACACGTTTAAAATTAAAAAGCCACCCAATTATGAGTGGTCATTTGTTTAATTATTTATTGAGGCTGTCTTTGCAGCAAGAGGGGCAACCAGTTCCTAATGTTCGATTTACAATTCGAGTCCGCCACACAAATCCACAGGTTGAGCATAACCACCATACTTGCTTTCCAGATCCGGGTACTACATCCTTAGGAGTAAGTGCGCCATTTTTTGAGTAATGCCAATCAAGTGCAACTTTTTCATTTTGTGTTGCAAGACAGTTATGAATCGTTACTACTCGATTAGCACAGGCTGGGCATTTGTGACCTTTACTACGGTTATTAGGTGATGCTTGCCATTCAAATTCACAAGTTAAGCATTTCCACCATACTCGCTGATTCGATTTTACTCCCAATGAATCTGGCGAGAGTTCGACGTTTTTAGTTGGGTGCCATTCTTCTAACAGGTCAGGGCGTAGCTCTGATAAACAGTTTTTATCTGTAACCACTTGCTTAGCACAAAAAGCACAACCTCGACCTGCATTTCTGCTTGCCACACGTCTCTGCCATTCATAGCCGCAAGTCGAGCACCTCCACCAGGCTACAAGTTCAGAACCAGGTGTTACATCACCGGGACTTAGTTCTCCGTTTTTTGTAGGATGCCATTCTTTCGCCAAATTGGGATTGCATGCTAATAGTGAGTTTGTTGAAGTGACAACCTTGTTTTCACAAGCCGGGCAGCCAACCCCTTTACTTCTGTTTTTAACATTAGCACGCCATTCATGGTTGCATGTGAGACATTTCCACCAAACCTTCCTCTGCGACCCTGCAAGTATACTATTAGGAGTTAAATTAATATTCTTATTTGGATGCCACTCCTTAATAAGATCAGGACGAGTGAAGGCGAGACTTTCTTCATAGAGGAGTTGCTGAATTTGGTTTAATATTACCAACTCATCTTCTTCGATACTAATAGATTCCCACTCTTCTAAATGCTTGGCTTGCTCAGGTAAGAGGTTAAAATTATTTTTTATGAAAACACGTAAATCCGATAAAATACTTTTTATTGCAACGTAATCCCGTGTACCATTATAGTAGTCGATTATAGTATAAGAACCATAAGAACTTAAAACAGGTGCATTACTATATCGTATCCGAACTAAATGAATACCCTTGTTATTGAATAGTTTATTTTTCTTCGCGTCTCTTGTAATAGATTTTTGTTTATTGTGATAATAGCCATCATACTCCACAGCCAGATTGATTTCGGGGATATAGATATCTGCCTCAGTTTTGTCTATTAAGTGCCTATTAATACACATAGGAAACACTCGTTTGATATAAAAAAACAAGGCTTGCTCTTGGAAAGAAGTATGTAAGGCTTCGGTGCACTTAGGACATCCCTTCCCCTCAGTTCTACTATTGGGAGGAGTTTCCCATTCATGACCACAAGCCGAACAGAGCCACCACACTTTTATATTTGAGCTTCTATAAACTTGTTGCGGTGTAATTGTTCCATTTTTAGTTGGATGCCACTCCTGTGCTAACGTTGGACTAACGACGGATAAGCATTTTTCGATGACCAGTTCTTTTACACGACATTCTGGACAATTAGTCCCTTTATCACGTTCTCTAACAACAGCCTCCCATTCGTGTCCGCAGTTCGAACAGAGCCACCAGACCCTTCTACCAGATCCTACAACAACATCTCGTGGCGTCAAAGTGCCATTCTTTATCACATTCCACTCTTTTGCCAAAACGGGGTTATTAGCTTCTAAACAATTCTCTTTTGTTGCTACCTGATTTGTGCAACTTGGACACCCAATTCCCCGTCTATGTCTGTTATCTAAGGTTGCTTCCCATTCATGATTACATTTAGGACATAACCACCAAACTCTTTGTTTTGATCCCGGAACGACATCTAAAGGAGTAAGTGTACCATTTTTTACTGGGTGCCACTCACTTGCTAAGCTCGGGTTTCGGGTTTCTAAGCAATTGTTTGTAGTAACGACTTTATTAATACAGGCAAGACATCGACTTCCGCTTGCCCTACTATTAATTACTGTTTGCCACTCATAACCACATGTTTTGCATAACCACCAAACCTTTCTACCAGAACCAGATACAACATCCATTGGCGTCAAATCACCATTTTTAGAAGGATGCCATTCTTTCGCAATCTCAGGATGTTCAATGCCAAAACAGTCAGAACGGAAAGTATGCTGAGCCATTTATATCTCCAATCTGGACTTTATTTGTAACTATATATTCTACGACACATTGTCATGACCTTTATGTGATTTCATCCCAATCCTTTTCGTTTATAGGAAATTACGGTAATATAAGCTCGAATGGGTTATCTGATAATTTTTAACTAATCAGATAGCGAAGAATAGACTGAGGTGATTTTGTGGACGAATTTGCAGTTACCGAAACAGACAAGTTTAAGGCAACACACGAGATTGGCCACGTTTTGATTGCGGAGCGGTTCGGGATTAGCTGGGACTATGTTACCATCAATTCTGAAGACCCCAAAAAGGGTGGGCACGTGTTTCATTCTGAGGACTTCATCGCTACTGAGGAAAACCTATTCGATTTCGTAATGATGAAAATTGCTGGGGAGGCTATACTTCTGGCTGAAGGGTATAGCAAGATTGCTGCCTTAAGTTCATCAACGTCCTCAACGGAATACGATGACCGTAAGGATGCCCGAAAGACAATACTTGGAGTCAATAATTTTTTTGATGTTAACAGAATTATTAGTGATGCGTTAGAAGAAAGTACGAGTTACTTCAAACAACCCGAGATTAAGATCATGATTAGCCTCCTTGTTGATGAACTTGTCTCCCGCAGAACAATAACACGACAAGAGTTCCAGGATTTACTCAAGCGATTTTAACCATTTTAGCACATATATACGATCACGCATTGTAGCATATTATAGAGAAAGAACCACCTCCTCCTATTAAAATCACAGGTTACATCTCTCCGATCTCATAACGGATAAGCTGAAAGTAAGTCCAAGATTGGGTCCTGAGTTCTCAGTGTAGAACATATTTGTTCACACATACACACTAATTGATCACACTTGAAAGATAAGAAGACTGCCATAGAAGATTAATATACCTTAAATAGGCAATTTCTTCATTATATTGTCTTATTAAAATCCATTAGGTAGCGATTAGGCTTCTAATGGTCTATCATTACAGCAGCTATTAAATTAGCAAGCCAGTGCAGTTTGGGGGGGGCTGCATTAGGTGTTGTACTGATAGGGGGGAGTTTTACTAATAGTATTACTAATAGTGAAGTAATAGTGCTATTCAGTAATTACTATCTAACATACTTATAACAAGACAATTAGAAAGACTATTAAGAGTATCGTTTAACGTATACGTTAATGGTGTTCTAATAGATACTAATAGACTGTCTATAATTATAACTATGTTGGTTATTTTAGTAAGTTATTTCAAACAGCAATACTGTCTCAAAATACTGTTTCAGTGTCTTTAAACCACCCTGTCTCAACTACTTCGTAGCACGCAGGGATACCTAAAGTAAACAAGTAGCTGTCTAAGACCAGACGGAAGAAGATATATAGGGAGTTTTAAAATACACGAGGTGATGCTAATACTTCGTGTACTTTAAGACTCCCTATTTTTTCAATTCCGATTAAAATAGTATGGATTAATCGTTTTGTTATTATCTATCTGTTTTTTATTTGATCACACATATAGAGATAAAACACTGTATGAATCTCAAAAAATAATTAAATGAAAAGAGGCAAAGTAATGAAACATGGTATCGTTAACAACCAGCAGTACTGATGATTAAATCAACAGAAGAAAGACCTCGGCAATCCAGTACGAAACAGATGCGCGATTTGAAGCTGATTTAGTTAAGTACATTAACAAACAAGAAGTAGCTTTGCGAAAACAAATGCAAAAATCGCAGAAAAATACCAGCTTGAAAGCGACACAGAAAAAGGTTCCGATAGCTATAAGAAACAATGCTGGTCAATGCCAATGCTACTCTCATCAAAAACCATTATTTAACCAGATATGATTGTATGGTGGATACACTACATCAGTACATCCCCGAATGGTTGGACTATAACGAACAGGTTTCTTATGGTCCGATCAAAAAAACTTCAAGACTAAGCATACTATAAGGAGATTGATAATAATATGGCAACTAAAAACAAGTACTATGCTGTTCGAACAGGGAGAACACCGGGTATATATTATTCTTGGGATGAGTGCAAGAGACAAGTGATAGGATTTCCTAATGCTTTCTTTAAGGGATTCCCTACCAAGGAAGAGGCTCTTAATTTCATTCAAGCAGACGCAGCTGCTCAGTCTCAACAGAGTGTGCCAAACAATCTACCTGAGGAGACTGCGCTTAATATTTATGTAGATGGTAGTTACTTGATGGACCGCTATAGCTGGGCTTTTGCTGTTTATGAAGGTAATGACCTTCTGTACTCTTCAAATGGTGTAGGGACCGATGAGGAGTTCGCTAAGCAACAAAACGTTGCCGGTGAAATTACTGGTGCGATAAAGGCTATCCTGTGGGCAGAAGAGAACGACAAAAGGCCGATTACTATTCATCATGACTATAGCGGCCTTGCTCATTGGCCTGATGGGTCTTGGAAGACGAATAATAAATACACCACAGAGTACGCAGAGTTCACTTCAAGTAGATTGTCTTGGGTAAAATTTAGAAAAGTAGCCGGACACTCAGGTATAGAAGGGAACGAATTAGTAGACAAGCTTGCAAAGGAAGCATTAGGGATCCATGCTTAGACTACCGATCTAAAAGTATATATATTTCATTTATTTATGCCAAGGTGACTGCACTTACTTATTTTGCAGTTACCTTGGCCTTATTTTTTTGTCTATTTATAAAAACTAATTTACAGTATTGAAAGAGAGGAAGAAAGATGAAACTATTAACAATTGATGAGGTCTGCGAAATACTCAGGGTTTCTAAACCTACTGGATATAACCTAATCCACAGTGAGGGTTTCCCAAAAATTAAACTCGGAAGAGCTTGGAGGGTTGAGGAAGAATTGCTTAACAGATGGGTACGTGAAAAAATTATAAATGAGGCATCCTGAATGAGATCGGGATGTCTCTTTTTCTTCTACCCATGCAGAAAGTAAGCATAAATAAAAATGCTACAATTCTCTAAGCATAAATTTAAGCATAAAAACAGAAAAGACCTCCAGGTTAAAACCCTGGAAGCCTTGTATTTCCTGGTGGGGCATGCTGGTTTCGAACCAGCGACCTCTTGAATGTGAATCAAGCGCTCTCCCGCTGAGCTAATACCCCATAGCGATAACTCTAGTATAGCAAAAGGATGGAGAAATATCCACCCTTACTGCCGAGAATTTTCTGTTTTTCGAAGAGACTAGTTGAAAAAGCTTCAGCTGCTAGGAACAGCGAGGCTTGCGCCGCGACGCGTACATAAGGGTACGCAAGCAAGCAAACGTAGTCGTGATTGCGCAACTCTTGGCGCTTAAGCGCCTTAGAGTTGGCGGCATGCCCCTTGCGGGTGCAACGCAGATGAACTTTTGCAACGGTCTCTTAGTCCAAAATGTACACAGATACCGTTCTGCGGCCAAATTGCAAAGCCTCTCCACGGTTTTCATAGGCAAGGTCGATGCGGTTACCCCTGATGTAGCCGCCTGTGTCATCAGCAATGGCATAGCCATAGCCTTCGATGTACAGTCTGGCGCCAAGGGGGATGACATTGGGATCGACAGCGACCAATCCTTTGCGGAGTTGATTGCCGTGATAGGTGTAAGAGCCGTTGCCGGGATCTTCGGACGTATATGCCGAAGCCTCCATGTTGATAACGCGACGGTAGCGGTCAGGTGCGCCTTTAGCTCGCTGCAGGGTATCGATCATGGTGCGGTCCACAGTGCCAGTCACCGGTAGAGAGTAGTGCTTTTGGAACCGTTCGATCGCACTGCGGGTGGCTGGTCCGAATTTGCCATCAAGAGTTCCAGCATAGAAGCCGGATTCAGCCAGAAGCTGTTGTACTTTGGTTACTTGCTCACCTTTTGCACCCTGCTCGAGAACAGGTTCGGTGACAACCGGGATTGGATAGCGTTCTTTTATTTCGCTGGGAAGCACCTCAGCAGCTTTGGCAGGAACCTGTTTGCTGACTTGTTTAGGAGTAGCGGCAGTTAACGCCGTACTAGTGGAGAACAGAAACAGTAGGCAAAATAGTAATAGTTTCTTTCGCACTGGTCATCTCCTTTCTAACTGATAGCAAGGCTCTGAAGAGTGGAAAATCCATACACCTATTTACTATTTTACCATAGAAATACCTATTATGGAAAGATCAATGATTTCCAGCACGATGTGCATTCCCTCAGCGCAGGCGTGCTGCGCCTTAATCTTAGCTGATTAAGCCTGCCCTAAAACCAATCAAAACCATCGTCACCGCCGCCATCAGTACAAACAGCAGATAATCAGTCGCTCCCAGGGCAACACTGGTGAGAAAGCTGCGTTTACCGGCATTGAAGCCACGCAGTTCCAGAGACATGGCCATGGTCTCAGACCGACTGACTGAACGAAGAACCAGCGGCTGAACGACAGAGAGATACGCTACCAGACGGCTTAATCCACCTTTTGAAGTATAGCCACGACAAGCCTGAGCTTCCTGTACGGCTTGACTTTCTGCCAGCAGGTCGGGCACAAACCGCAGTGTAGAGGTAAACAGAAAGGCAAATTCATAGGGAATATGGCACTGGGTAACAAGCGCTGTGGTTAAGTCCTGTGCCCGAGTGCTCGCAAATAAGACAATAAAAGCGACCGACATGATAACCATCCGCAGACCACCGGCAATGGCAACATTCATATCTGTGCCCAAGAGATATTGCACAGCGATCAAGCCTGCTACAACCAGGGCCAGACTTCCTGCGATCCGTCCGCCCTTGCGCAGGCCGGACACAACAAACAGCAACATGACGATGATGGCCGCTAATCCAGTAAGAACAAGCGGAGATTGCAGGATAAAGGCCCAGATTGAGACCGCGAAAGTGGCGATAAGCCGGGTCAAAGGAGCCAGTTTAACCATTGAGTCCACCCCGTTTTGCGAGAATTTGTTCGGCCAGTGAAGCAACATCTGTTGTCAGCGATATTCCTTGCGGAGCCAGCCCGTTTGATACGCTGACAGTCGCTGGCTCTCGCAAACCGGCCTCATGAAGTCTGCGGCGGTCAGCAAAGCAATCAGTTACAGAGCCGTCAAACAGCTTTATTCCTTTATCCATAACGATTACCCGCTCAGCATAACGGACAAGGCAATCCATATCATGAGTCACCAGAATGATCGTTTTTCCAGAAGAATGAAAATCCTTTAGCAGGGCCATGAATCGTTCATGTGTGTCAGCGTCCTGGCCACTGGTCGGTTCATCAAGAATCAAAAAATCAGGCGTCATGGACAGGGCTGAAGCAATAGCGACCCGCTGCTTTTGGCTCCTGGTCAGTGTTCGCGGATAGCGATCGGCAAGATCTGCGACGCCGGTCAGTTTCATCGCTTGTTCAGTAACTTCGCTGATTTTTTCTGATGAAAAACCCAGCATTTCCGGTCCGTAGGAAATCTCCTGCCGGACAGTGTCACGAAATATTTGACGGTCAGGATTCTGAAAAACATAGCCAATATAACGTGCCATATCAGCCGGAGTACAGGATTTTGTGTCTTCATCGTCGCGAAAAATCTGCCCATGAGTCGGTTTTAGCAGAGACATCATCAATTTTGTAATCGTGGTTTTGCCGCTGCCGTTACGTCCGGCTATAGCAACAAATTCACCGCGGCGAATTGTCAAGGAAACATTCGCAACAGCGGGCGGCTGATTACGATTATAAGCAAAAGTCACGTCACGCAGTTCAAGCAATTTTTTCCGCTCCTTCCTGTCGCAGGAAAACACGAAGCTGATCGATTGCCTGCTCGTTGCTAAGCCAGGGCGCAAATACAGCGTCCGATTTTGATTCGAGCAAGTGTTTCAAAGTCCACAGCGTTGGAGACAAGCTGGCACTGTTGCCTTTAACTAACTGAGCGAGAACCTCCTCGGTTTTTCCGGCTGCCGCCAGCCTGCCGGCTTCAAGCACCACTAGACGGTCGGCATAAGGAAGAATGCGAGAAAGATCATGTTCGACGATCATCATTGTCAAACCGGTCTCCCTGTTTAGACGACCGAGCAAAGCATACAATTCTTCGGCGCCCTCGGGATCGAGAGCGGAGGTGGGTTCATCGAGAACTAAAACAGCAGGTTTGGACGCAAGCGCCGCCGCAATGGCAAGTCGCTGCTTCTGGCCGCCGGAGAGTGAGGATACTTCGCGCTTCTCGAGTCCTGGCAGACCGACCATGCGCAGAGTTTCGCTAACTGCCACAACAATTTCTTCGCGCCGGACGCCGCGGTTCTCTAGACCAAACGCGACTTCTTCCTCGACAGTCATCGTGACCAGCTGGCACTCATAGTCTTCGAGGACCGTGCCTACCACCTCAGCGAGCTGGCCGACCTCCGTATGCAGTGTGTTCATACCATTGACAGTCACCGAACCACCAACTGCGCCGCCGAAGTAATGTGGCACCAGCCCAGAGACTGCAAGACAAAGCGTCGTCTTTCCTGTGCTGCTTAAGCCAGCAACCGCAGTAAAAGAGCCTGCTGGAATCTCAAGATTGATATTATTCAGAGCCTGAGTACGGCCATGGTAAGAAAACGAGAAATCAGAAAAACTAATGACTGGTTTCATTTCTTCTCCCTTTCCGAAATGCCTAATTGTGCGCTAAACAGTTTATATGCCGGGAAGTAAAGCACCTGAGTAACCACCGTATTGACCGCAGCCACTGTAAAAACAACTGGCAACATACCGTATAGGTAAACCTGCATCGGTAATCCCAGCACAATCTTCATTAATGTGACAAATGTTAGACCGCTGAATAAGGTAGTAATCAGGCCGATAATAGCCGGTTGAAGGTTGAGCTTGCCGATTTTGCAGCCGATATTGTATTTGACAAGTGTACAGGCGGTAACCGCACCCAATACTTCACTCACGAGGTTACCATACGGAAAAGGAGATTTTGAAGTAACCAGTGCGATAGCGCCGGCTACCAGACCAATACCTACCGCCTGCCCCAGTGATGGCCGCACTAGAATCATGGCCAAGCAATACATCGCAATGGTCCAATTTGGCGATACCCCCGCGACGCTCGGACTAACCAGACGTAAAATAGTGCCAATAGCTAGAAATAAGGCTGTAATTGCCAACCAGCGGTACTTGCCCCCTTTTCCTGCTACAATGATGGTCGGTTGTTGTACTTGCTGTTCCATGATCTTTTCCTCCTTTTCTTTAAACTAAAAAACCTCGTTCCAACAGAGAGATTCTCTCTGAAGGGACGAGGCGTTAACCCGCGGTGCCACCCTAATTGACTATAAAAATAGTCCGGCTTAAGAAGTACAGGACAGATGTCCGATACCCTCTTCCTGATAACGGCGGAAGAAACCCCGACGACGCCTACCCCTAAAGCTGGATCGGATCGTATCTCCCGGGCCCATTCGACATGCTGAGCGGCGCCAAACTCTCACTTTCATTGGCTCGCTGCGGCTCTCTAGCCATGTGTACTCTTCCCGGTCATTGATGATGCGAATATGTATTTACAGAAAGTATATCAGAGAGGCAAGTGTGGTGTCAATGTCTTTTTCATCGTAGCCTTTGGGCGCGCGGCGCCTTTCGCGTTTTCGCGGCCAGATATCATCTTATCTTCGCTTTCTAAAACTGCTATTTCCCCCACTGCAAAAAAATCAATTTTTGTAAATAGACAGCCTATACAGCGGGAAGACTAATCAAAGCCAAATTAAAAATGTTACCGGAGGGATTTACATGGATGGAGTCGTTTGCTCAAAATGTAACAGTTATTTACCAATCACTACTGCCAGTTGTCCGGGCTGCGGTTCGGGCATTGTTCTCAAAGGAACGATGAAAAACGTAATTGACCAAATGGTCCCCAATTGTCTGGTGCATCGTTACGACGGGTCTGATTTACTCGAACCAGCGGTTGTACTTAAATCAGGCAGAAGTAACTATAAGGTTGCCCTAAAGTTACAAGACTACGCCAAGCCAGTCACTGTGCCAAAGCACAAAGTCTATACATATAACCAAGGTCTGCTTAGTTCAGTACAAAGTCTACGCAGCGAGCGCACTGCCAGTGTCATGCGGTTCGAGCAGCAAATCGGCTCGCAATGGAATCAGTTGCAGCCGTTTAGTCCGGAATTTTAGCCCCGAGCTCACTGTTCCCCGGGCGTTCAGAAAGGTCGAGGTGTTGTTGCCTATGAGAATAGTGATATGTCTGAAGTAGAAAAGCAGAGTAGCATCACTAGGCAGCCCAGAAAATCCAGCCGCGCCGCGTACGGTTCTGGTACGCAAGCAATGGACTTTTCCGGGATGATTGCGCAACTCTTGGCGCTTTAGCGCCTTAGACGTTGGCGGCATACCCTTTACGGGTGCAACGCAGATTGGCCTTTGGTGCTTGAAGAGCTCGGTTAGTGTCGGACTTCGTAGTACTGCAACAGCTCACTAACCGTCACGAACTGGTATCCCTTATCTCGCAGCTTGTCAATAATTATTCCTACCGCTTCCGCTGTCGGCAGCGCCGGTTGCCCGTCATGCATCAATACAATACTGCCAGGTTTTACGTTGTCGAGGGTATTTTTTACCACCTGGCCGACAGGTAGACGCCGCCAATCGCCGGTATCAACTGACCAAAGAATGGTTGTCTGCCCACGCAACAGAGCCGCGCGGGCAACCGCATCATTCCACGAGCCGCCGGGGGGGCGAAACACTGCTGGCTCATGGGCAAGCTGGCAAATCAGTTGATTCGTCTGATCCATTTCTGCCTCATATTCAGTTGTTTTCAACGTGTTAAAGAATCTGTGACTATATGCGTGGCTGCCAATCTCATGCCCGTCCTGAGCAGCTTGCTTTACCCACTCGGGATGAGTTGCCGCATTAGAGCCTAAAACGAAAAAAGTTGTTTTTACCTGTTTTTCTTTTAGTACCCGCAAAATTTGCGGCGTTGTCTGGGGATGCGGTCCATCGTCAAAGGTCAGAGCTACAACTTTATGAGTTGTCGGCACATAGCGTAGCGCCAGTTCGGTTGATGCTGTCAGATGATACGTTCCGGCTAGCATCGTCAGAGTCAAAAGAGCAATGGAAAATACCCATCTGTTTTTTGCCTTCACGGTATTCCTCCACTTTCTGAAAATGTTTCTACAGGAACCATATGTTACTACTCATGTTTCTATTCACGCAAAACAACTACTTGCAGGAGGGGCCAAATGAAGTTTCGCATAGTTATTATTGGTTTCCTAACCATGCTAACCCTGATAATCGCTGAGCCCGGTTTTGCGAATCCTATTATAAAAGCCGATGCAGCTATTCTGATGGATGTTAAGACTGGCCAGGTGCTTTGGGAAAAGAAGATGCATAAACGCCTCGCTCCAGCCAGTACAACTAAAATACTAACCGCGATCATCGCGATCGAGCGGGGACAGCTTGAGGCTGACGTTACAGTTAGCCCGCGCGCCGCCGCCACTCGCGGCTCCTCAATGTACCTATATCCTGGTCAGACATTAGCACTGCGCGAGCTACTCGAGGGCTTGATGCTGCGCTCAGGCAATGACTCGGCGGTGGCGATTGCCGAACATATTGCCGGTTCAACTGAAGAATTCGCCCGGATAATGAACGAAAAGGCTGCGGCCATTGGTGCTCGGGACAGCCATTTTATCAACCCAAACGGATTAAGCGCTATCGGGCATTACTCATCTGCGCATGACCTCGCGGTCATCGCCCGCTACGCTTTAACCAATCCTGTGTTCGCCGATATTGTCCGGACGCGCGAAACTAATATCGACTGGCTAGACCGTAGGGGCAAAGAGCAGGAAAAAGCCATCCGCAATACCAATAAACTATTGTGGATGTTTGCTGATGCGGACGGTGTCAAAACAGGTACCACAAGTGAAGCCGGCCCTTGCCTAGTTGCCAGCGCGACCCGCGACGGCCAAAAACTTATCTCTGTCGTACTTCATGACCATGAACGCTGGTCTGACTCAATGCGCTTATTGCAGTACGGATTTCAGAATTTTGACTTGGTTGAATACGGGCTCGAAGGACAGACTTTGGCCTCTCTGCCAGTCCCCAATGGTTTATTCCCTGAGGTCAGTGTCATTCTGTCAGGAACGGCTGCCATTGTGGTCAAAGCCGAGGATGCCGCAGCCACCACTGTCGAAGTCGACTTGCCGGAAATAATAAAAGCCCCTGTTTTTCAGGGGCAAAAAGTCGGCGAAGTTATCTTCTACACTCACGACAAGGCCGTCAAAATCGTGGATATCGTAGCCGACCGCGAGGTTGAGGAGAGGACTGTAAGCCGCATAATCATGAATCAATTGACTCAGTTTTACAGAAGACTCTCCAACTGGGGCGTACTATAAGAAAAGCCGCTTCGGTCTTTGGGCAACAGGGAACATAGCGCAAAGAGCGCAAGCGGCGCAAAGAAATAATAATTTTATTATTGTCTCGCTTTGTGATCACTTTAACCGCGCTTTGCGGGCTTAGCGCTAACGACTTCCTATGTATTCTTCCCTAACCTGCACGGTTACGTAACTCTAGCCAGGCCTAACGCTCTGGCTTTTTGTAGAAGAATGGCACATAATGCTGGAACCCAATATCCCTAAAATTAAGGATGGCCTCGGTCCCGCCGACGAATAATACGCCGCCTGGCTTAAGTGCGGTGAAGAAACGTCGATACAGAGCATCCTTGGCTTCTTCAGTGAAATAGATAACCACATTGCGACAGAGAATTAGGTCAAAGCCAGACTCGAACTTGTCTAATAGCAGATTATGACGTTGAAACTCCACCCGCTCTTTGACTGTTTCCTGCAAGTTATATGAGCCTGCTGACTCGCGAAAGTACTTAGCAAGGCGAGCTTGCGGCATATTCTTCAACTCATTGGCGCTATAAGCGCCATTTTTTGCTTTGGTCAGCATTTCCACATCCAGGTCTGTCGCTAGAATCCTATGTTTAACTGTCGGCGTCTTCTCCATCAAGATCATGGCGATAGAGTACGGTTCTGCGCCAATTGAGCAGCCGGCGCTCCAGATATTCAGACGCGGGCTGGTTGCCAAGAGATCAGGAATTACCTTATTTTCAAGCTCGACAAACTTTTCTGGTGTCCGAAAAAATTCAGTCACATTAATTGTCAGGTAATCAATGAAGTCCTTATACAGTTTGGCGTCCGTCTCGATCAAACGAAAAAAATCCATATACGTGGCTTTGCCGTGACGTGTCATCAAATTGGTTATCCGGCGTTGCATCTGCGCCGGCTTATAATCATTCAAATTAATATTGGATTTAGCAAATAGCTTTTCCTTAAACATTTCCCAGTCGTTAACACTCATCCTATCATCTCCCCTGGTGCTCTTGCTTCGCTAATTCGACAGGATGAGCGGAAACTCCTCTGCTGCAATGCGAGCGAAAAGCCGGGGAAGATCGCCGCGCTTCGATTCGAACCTTTTGCCGTCCATTGGCCCGCTCGACACTAGGCACGTCCTGTGCCGTCGTCGCGATGACACGATTGCGGATGTTAGCTAACGGCGTCACTAGAAAGCCCTGCGAACCAGTCTTCGTTTGTAGATAGGGTATATCAACCGCCTGTCCCTAGAGCGTTCAGAAGTGCCCAGATACTAGGCGACCCCGAAGCCTCCGCCGCGCCGCGTACGATACGGGTACGCAAGCAAGGGGGCTTCAGGGTCAACAACGTAGATGGGTGCTTATCAACGCTCTAGAGGAAGTCGGCGCGGTGAGGGGTGAAGGCGTCCACAATCACCGAATCCTCTTCCAGTGCGACTACGCCGTGCAGCATATTCTTCGGCGCATAATAGCTATCACCTTGTCGCACTATCTTGGTCTCGTCACCCACGGTAATTTCGAAACTCCCCTTGGCAATGTAGCCAACTTGGTCATGTTGCTCATGCATGTGTGGTGTACCAACACCGCCTTTGGCAAAACGGAACTCAACCAGCATCAGATTTTCACCATAGCTCAGTACCCGCCTTACATTCTTGTCACTGACACGAGTTTCGGCAACATTAGCATACTCTACTATCATGTCTTCTCCTCCATCCATTTTCTATCTAGCTTTTTTAGCCTTCTCAAAATCGACGATAAGACGGTCCAGTTCAGTGCTGAGTGCAATGACCTCCGGGTTCTTCATGTCGAATCCCTGAGCTGCGACTAAAGAGCTTAACCGGATACGAGTCTCTTCAATTTTGCGATCCTGCTCTCGTAAATTCAGCATTCACGCCATCCTCACTTTTTCTTTCTTTGAACTTGCTCACACAGCCAATTAAGCCAATCGCCAAATCCCTCGCCATTGTGGCAGGAGACCGCAATAATCTGCACTGACGGATTAATGGCTTTGATATCGTCTATCAACGTTGTCATGTCAAAGGCTGTATGCGGCAGCAAGTCAATTTTATTAATGATAACGGCTGCAGAACGCTTAAATATCAGCGGATATTTTAGAGGCTTATCCTCGCCTTCTGTGATGCTAAAGACCAAAGCCCGGCTATCTTCACCCAGTTCAAACTCTGCTGGACAAACCAGATTCCCGACATTTTCGATAATCAGTAAATCGACGCCCTTTAATTCTAGATCAGTTAAAGCGAGTTCAATCATCGAGGCGTCTAAGTGGCAGCCACCGCTCGTGTTGATCTGAATGACAGGAACACCGTAAGCGTTGATGCGATCCGCATCTTTAGAGGTAAATAGGTCGCCTTCGATAACCGCTAGCTTCAATTTGCCCTTCAATCCAACAATAGTCTGTTCTAACAGGGAAGTCTTGCCTGATCCGGGCGAGCCCATCAAATTAATCGTAATGATGCCGCTTTCTCGCAAACGCTGATTCACTCGGTTGGCGATCTTTGCATTTTTATCGAGGATGTTGGTTTTGACCGGGATTTCCATTTAGTCTTCCACCTCAATATTCTCTACACGCAGTTCCTGTCCAGAAAGCACATCGACTACCAACGAACTACAGGCAGGGCAAATAAAGCGCGCTTCTGAGACGGGAAACGTACTGCCACACTCGCGGCAACATCCAATCAGAGGTGCGAGGTCAATGCAAAGCGCCGCGCCTGCCGCTAGTGTACCTTCAGTGATACTGTCGAAACAGAACCGGAGCGCCTCCCCAGACACGCCTGCCATTTCGCCGATCAGCAACTTCACCTTAACAACACGATTGGCTTGAGCCGCCGCCGCAGTCTCCAACACGATGTCAAGGACGCTAGCAGCAATAGCCATTTCATGCATTTGGATCGTCTTTTAGCCAGCGGTTAAGAACCGCTTCCATAACCATGACTGAGCTGACTGTCCCCACGCCGCCAGGCACAGGCGTTATCGCGGCAGCGACCTGCTCAACCGCCAGATAATCAACATCGCCGACCAAGCCTTCAGCCGTCTCGTTGATACCAACATCAACCACAACAGCGCCCTGCTTGATCATATCTGCCTGGATCAGCTTCGGCCGACCAACTGCGGCAATGACAATGTCGCCCTGTTTGATGACCTTGGCTAAATCTGTTGTTTTCGAATGGCAGATCGTTACCGTCGCATCCTCGGCTAACAGTAAGTTGGCCAAGGGTTTGCCGACCACATTGCTGCGCCCAACTACAACCGCGTGACGACCGGCAAGCGGAATCTGATAATGTGCTAATATGGCCATCACAGCGCGCGGAGTACAGGGCGCCCACGCACTTTTACCCGTTGCCACCAGTCCTGCGTTTAAGGGATGCAATGAATCAGCATCTTTCAGGGGTGACAATTGTTCAACCACCAAATTCGCATCAATCTGGCGCGGTAGCGGCATCATTGGCAAAATGGCGTGAATGTCAGAATCAGCGTTTAACCGTTCAATCACGGTTACTACCTCTGTTGCAAGCGCCGTTTGAGGCAGTTTTTCAAGAATAACGCTCACACCAACACTCGCACCAAGCTTTTGTAGTCGCTGACTATAGACCTGAGAGGCGGCATCATCGCCCACCAATACAATCGCTAAACAAGGAACAACACCATTTCGGCGTAGAGACTCGGCGCGGGCGCGAATAGCGTCCCGACGGGCAGCGGCAACAGGCGCGCCAGCAAGAATTATAGCCATGAAAACCTCCTGAGATTCTAGAGAAGAAGACGAAGACGTTAACCGCAGAGTACGCAGAGTAAGCGGAGGGTCCGCAGAGGGCTGCTAGATTTTATGAAAAAATCATTAACTCGAACCCTCTGTGTCCCCTCTGCGGCCTCTGTGTACTCTGTGGTTAGTCGTACTATCCCCTGATTTCGTTTAAGTTTCTAAAACAGCCCCGAAATGCGGCCGTTTGCGTCGATATCGATGTTTTCCGCCGCTGGACGTTTAGGCAGGCCAGGCATAGTCATGATCTCGCCTGTTAGCAAGACGACAAAGCCGGCGCCAGCGGAGATGCGGGCCTGACGAACCGTGACCGTGAAGCCCTCAGGACGCCCGAGCCGTGTCGGATCATCAGAAAATGAATATTGTGTTTTAGCCATGCACACCGGCAGATTCCCATAGCCATTCTTTGTGAGGACAGCTAACATCTGCTCGGCTTCTTTGGTGAAATTAACATCTTCGGCGCCATATATTTCCTTGGCAATAATGCGGGCCTTTTCCGTCAGCGGCAGTTCTAGAGGATAAAGCGGCGCAAACGCCGCCTGACCACTGTCAGCGAGAGCCAACACCATCTCAGCTAATTGTATCCCGCCTGCACCACCTTCTGCCCAAACATTTGACAATGCGACAGGGGCGCCAAGGTTCTGGCAAATAGCGAGTACTGCATCCAACTCTTCTTGGCTATCAGTGGGAAAGATATTGACAGCAACTACAGCAGGTACGCCGAATTTGGCGATATTCTCATAGTGTTTAGCCAAGTTCGCTGCACCGCGAGTGACCGCCGCCGCATCTGGCTTGGCGAGGTCAGGCTTGGCAACTCCGCCATGCATTTTCAGTGCCCTAACTGTGGCGACCAGGACGACTGCCCGGGGCGCGAGTCCAGCATAACGGCACTTAATATTAAAGAATTTCTCCGCACCGAGGTCAGCGCCAAAGCCCGCTTCTGTCACCACATAGTCAGCAGTCTTTAATGCCATCCGAGTTGCCGTAACACTATTACAGCCATGAGCAATATTGGCGAACGGCCCACCGTGAATGAACGCAGGAACATTCTCCAACGTTTGCACCAAGTTTGGCTTGATCGCGTCTTTCAAAAGTGCGGCCATGGCCCCAGCAGCTTTCAGATCGCCAGCAGTGACCGGCTCTCCAGCATAGGTATAGGCAACAATGATCCGGCTCAGCCGTTCCTTGAGATCAGCTAGATCGCCGGCGAGACATAAAATCGCCATTACTTCAGAAGCAACCGATATGTCATAGCCGTCCTCGCGTGGCACTCCATGCGCTTTGCCGCCGAGTCCAACAATAATATTTCTCAGGGCGCGGTCATTCATGTCCAATACCCGTCGCCACGCGATGCGCCTAGGATCAATATTGAGTTCATTGCCCTGCTGCAAATGGTTGTCAAGCATAGCGGAAAGCAGGTTATGGGCTGTACTGACAGCATGAATATCGCCAGTAAAATGTAAGTTGATGTCTTCCATCGGTACGACCTGTGAATAGCCGCCACCGGCCGCCCCACCCTTTACACCCATACACGGGCCAAGAGACGGTTCCCTTAGTGCGACGGCAACCCGACGGCCTAGCTTAGCAATGGCTTGAGCCAAACCGACTGTCGTCGTCGATTTTCCTTCACCGGCAGGTGTCGGCGTAATCGCTGTGACAAGAATCAACTTACCGTCTGGCCGATTCTTGTCTTTAAGCGGATCCAACGACACTTTAGCCTTGTACTTCCCGTAATGCTCCAGCAAATCTTCATCAAGTCCCAGCCTGGCCGCAACTTGAGAAATGGGTAGCATCTTCGCCGCTTGTGCAATTTCAATATCGCTTTGCATACCGTCACCTCTACAACAGTTTAGTATCTTACTTCTTGTCCAATATTATTCGTTTTATTGCCGACTCTTTCCTTCCATTGCAGCAAGTCTTCTTTTATTCTGTTAGTAATTAACATAGACAATCAAGAATAATCCGATTGTCGCCAGTTGATAATAAGAGTGTAAAAGCAAAGGAGGTGATTAATGTGGCACGCAGCAATAAACCTGTAAACGCCAGCGCCGAAAATGCTCTGGATCAAATGAAGTTTGAGATCGCCAGCGAACTAGGTATAGCTGACAAAGTGCGTTCGCAAGGTTGGTCAACTATGACTTCGGCTGACTGTGGCCGTGTAGGCGGTCAAATGGTTCGTAAAATGATCGAGCAGTATGAATCCGGATTGAGCGGCAAATAACCATTCCGCTATCCTTATCCTATCCGGTATCGAACGAAGGGCGGTCATCCCGCCCTTCTTACTATTTTTCTCCACTTCATCAATGCCCCGCCATATGCCAACTTCCCCCAGGCCGTTGAGAAAGGCCGAGATGCTAGGCAGCCACGCGAACCCAGCAGCGCCGCGTACGTTCGCAGGTACGCAAGCAAGGGGGTCGCGTGGCTAACAACGCAGATTGGCCTTTATCGACGGCCTGATGGTGAAAAGGTGACTTTTACTTCTGAATTGGCATTAACACTCGCCTTCGGCAGCGGCTCTTGACTAACTGCCAGACCGCTGCCTGATGGAATAAAGGCTAGTCCAGCTTCAGTGAGCAAGCGCGCTGCTTCGCGAACAGTCTTGCCGCGAAGGTCTGGCACAGCGACTTTGCCTTGTTTAGCATCAGTGTTGTCCATGCCTGGCGACAAATTACGATCCGCAATCTCAACGGCTAAGTCTACCGGTTTTGACGCTGCCGCGTTTTGCTTAAGGGTGAGATACAGCATGACCTGTGTCATAATCTCACGGAATACCGGTGCGGCTACTTGACCGCCATAGTATATACCATCCGGATCATCGATTACGATTAAGGCTGCTAGTCGTGGATCCTCGACTGGACCAAACCCAGCGAAGGAGGCAATGTAATGACCACGTTCATAGCCAGATCCGTCAGCCTTGAGCTTCTCAGCTGTGCCTGTTTTACCGGCGAATCGATAGCCCTTCACGGCTGCCTGGGTGCCGCCGCCAGCCGACACCACCGTCTCTAGCATAACGGTCAATTCTTTTGCTGTCTTGTCTGAAATGACCTGTCGAACCGCTTCAGTCGTCGCATGCGATAGAGTCGAACCACCATTATTACGAAGCTCACGCACGATATAAGGCCTGAGTAACACGCCATCATTAGCGATCGCCGAAATCGCTGTCAACAATTGGATCGGCGTGACTGCGATGCTTTGTCCAATGGAAACACTAGCCAGATCAGACGCACGCATAGATTTTGCTTCAAACAGCAAACCTTCTTCTTCACCTGGCAGTCGCAAATCGGTAGCGCGACCAAAGCCGAACTGACGAGTATATTGCATTAGCTTAGCAGCGCCCAATCGTTCGCCAACCATGACAAAACCGGTATTAATCGAATCTTTAATAATATGACTGAACGGAACAGCGCCTCGTCCCTCGCCATCCCAGTTTTGAATCGTGATACCGCCAACAGAGATTCTACCCGAGTCATTGAAAATTTCTCCCGGACTAACCAGCCCTTCCTGCATGGCAGCCGCCGCAACCATTGCTTTAAACGTCGATCCCGGCTCATAAACATATGACACGGCGCGGTTCTTCCAAGTCTCCGGAGGATACTGGCCGAAATCGTTGGGATTATAGCCAGGCCGACTGGCCATCGCCAGTATTTCCCCGGTACGAGGATCCATGATGATGACTGCCGCCCCCTTGGCTTTTTTCTCCACCATCACCTTATCGAGCGTCTTTTCCACAATGAATTGGATGCTCGCATCGAGAGTTAAATGCAAATTGGTTACATTGCCAACTTGTTTACTGTTATAGATTGAATGAAAGATTGGCACACCTTGGCTGTCTGTATCGATTAACCGTTTTACGGTTTCGCCGCGGATCAGTCGATCATATGACAACTCAAGCCCCTCCAGGCCAATGTCATCTGTTCCGACAAAACCTAAGACATGCGCTGCCAGGCTTCCGTTGGGGTAATACCGTTTGCTTTCTTCGACAGAATGCAATCCTGTCAAGTTTTGACTGGCAATAGCAGCAGAAATCTTATCAGAGACATCTGGTTCCAGGGTCCGCCGAATCCAGACGAAACGGCTGTCGGTCTTTAGCAAATCAAGCAGATCAGAAACCCGCATTGAGAGAATCGGCGCCAGAATGCGCGCGGTTTCCTCCCGCTTTTGTGCAGGTATCTCTCCCGGGTCGGCGTATAAAGACTTACGCATTGCGCTAATTGCCAGTTCACGGCCGTTGCGATCATAGACGATGCCCCGTGGTGAATAGAGAATTCGTGTATCTTTTAACTGGGCCTGCATTTTTTCTGCCATACGTTTGCCATCGACAAACTGAATCCAGGCGATACGCAAAGCCAGCAGACAAAGCGAACCGATGATGAATACTAACACAAACGCAATCCGTTTATGTACAGGCTGAGACACTAGCCGCATTCTTTGTCACTCCACTATCTTTCTGTTTTTTTGGTCAGAGACTGCTACAAAACGCCCATCTGCGTTGTCGCGACTGCGTTTGCTTGCTTGCGTACCTTTTGTACGCGGCGCGGCGCAAGCCTCGCTGTTCCTAGCATCTGGGCATTTTCTAACAGCCTCCCCTTTTTATGGTTGCGTGTTTTTGAAACACGCTTTATCAGTCTGCAGACCTAATTGTTCTTCAACCCACTGTTTGGTCTCGGGATGAAGCAGCATGGCATCACGATTTTCCTGATACCAGGGAAGCATAGCCTGCCGCCCGGGCATACGAGCCACTGCCAGCCAGTCGGCCAACATTTCACGGCGGTACTCATCTGTCATTGGCAACACTTTGTATACTTTGCCATCTAACAGGACAACCCACCATTGCCAGTGATGTTTGTTATGGTGATAATGATGCAGCCAACTTGACGCCAATTCGTCTGGCACGTTTTCGGCAACATAAAAACCCTCAGCATCTTGATAATCTTTGGCACGATTGCCCATAGCCGCCACGCGTGGCTGCCATTCCTGGGGTGAAAACTTGCTCAGATCATGCACCAGACCGCGCCAAGGGATACCAAGTTTGCAGGCTTCCAGGAAAACCAGCCATTTATGTTCAAGCAGATACCGCAAAAAGCGCAGATGATTGCTAAGCTTCAGAGTGGCCACCTCAAATTGAGCCTTCGTTATATCACTACTATATTTCACATAAGAACGCAAATTCCCTGCGCCAGGATAAGAAAAAGCGCTACGTGGTCTTCATAAGATTGAGGATCGTGATTGAGCGATGAACACGAGCGGCACTAACGATACACGAGCGACACAAAACGGATGTCCTTAGCGGCGCTCGTGTCGTCTCGTGACGCTAGTGTTCCGTTCCTTAAGGAAATGCCGCTCATCGAGCGGCTAGCGGTTATGGCAAAAATTTTATAGTTATATCAGGCAGATAGCCACTGATCGCAGACAGTGGATCTTCTAGCAGTTTTGGGTCTGCCAAGGCTCGTTCTAGCGCTGCAAGTTCTATAATACCGTACAGTCGAATAGTTCCCAACAGCGGATGTTGAAATTGCGGGTCAAGCTTGCCAGCTTCGGCATGACTGACCTTTAGACCATCTAGGTGAAGCGTATATTGCCCGATAGATTTCCCGGCTGTTGTCACTTCCAGTCCCAGCCGATTTTTCTTGCCTGATAAAATCGCATTGGCAATGGAAAACAAATGTGGGTTTCGCTTCTGCAATGCTTCAATAGCTCGCTCACGAAAGGCAATCAAATCAACTTGTATTAATTGATCAATATCTGTCATGGGGCTTCCCTCCAGTCTGCTTCATTCTTTTCCTAGGCTACCCCAGATTTTTGCTCTAAATTCGATTACAGTCTTTTGCCAGCGTCAGACTTAATGAATTCGGACAAACTATCGGCAGGAGGTGCGAAAAAATGGCTTCTAATTCAGGAAGACGCTTTGCGGTATCGCGTTCCCTATCACATGCACTCACGTTGGGTGATCCTAAACAATTCTCCAACCGCGCCAGTGACGCGGAGCAAAACTTTCTTGAACCAAATGCGCCGCGTATGGTCCGGGTCCGCGATTCAAGACGTTCCCGCTTCTAAATATGCTAAATGACAGGAGGATAAATCATGCGAGATAAACAACCACGAAGTGATACCTATGGCAAAGCTCAGGTTAGCGGCGATGTACCGCAAAAGTCTCCTGACCATGGCCCATACGGACATACGAACTATGATCAGACTAGCCAACCCGCTTCAAGCGTAATCCGTCCAGAAGAAAACGATAAAAATCCAAACATGCCGTGTAAAAACTCATTGCCAACATAATACAAAAAACGCCCTGTAAATCCAATTGCGTTGGACTTACAGGGCCTGCTTTTTTATTACGCGCTGATAATTTTAACAATCGATACTTGTTTTTGTTTTGAGAGGTCGATGAAGTTACCATTATCTTTTCTAACAACAGGCTGGGGATCAGAGGAATACCAATACACCACCTGTGCTTTGGCGCCGTCGCTCAACAAGACAACGTTGCCGATCATGCCCTTAGTTAAATATTCTAGGAACGCGGTACAGGAAACTGGATCGAGTTTTTCAAGCATCTCATCCTTTAATCTTCGCATGACCAAGAAGGGCGACAAACATTCAGTATTATCTCTGCTAAAATTTAGCAATTCGTATGTGTCAGCCACCCCGATAATTTTCGCAAACCGATGTATCTTATCCTGATCTACCCCGAGCGGATAGCCGCTGCCATCACAACGTTCATGATGCTGCAGTACTCCATATAGGACGGATTGTGGAATAAATGAACATGCTTGCAGGATTTTGAAGCCTTTGACCGGATGCGATCTGGCATTTTCCATCTGATCTGGCTGAGACAAACCGAGCAGCGTTTCGTTAGAATCAGGTAAAAAGCCTATATCATGAACTAAGCCGCATAAAACCAGTTCCTTCAGCTCCTGCTCAGGCATCTCCAGCAGATTGCCGATCACACCGCTAATCGCCGCCACATGAACAGAATGCTGCACCGGATAATCTGGCCGCTGCGCAGCAAGCAAAAGAAAATTGGCAATGAACGCACCACGTGATGACCATTCCAGAATCTGATCGGTTATCTGGTTAAGCGTGGTTGGCTCAAGCGCCCTCTTTAGACGTAGAATCGAAAATAGACGCCGCACGCTGGTTAGCACAGCCTCATATTCATTGTCTACTTTAACCTGTAACGTGGAAGGAGCGATAACAAATTCGAGTGGCGGTTCGATAACTGTTTCTTCCTTGGGGATGTCCACCCGCACTTTACGATACTCGCGAATGACCACGTTCTCAAGGCCAAGCGCCAATAATCGCTGAATCATTTCCGAGTTCAAGATAGTCCCTTCAACCAGCCAAGCCATTCCATTGCCTGCGTATACCGTCTGGCCTATCTCCATACCAGGTGTAAGTTCCTGAATGAGGCAGCGCCGGCTGTCAAATTTAGCGTTCAACTTGTTTCACCCCGTCTACCGAAGATCTCATACTAACAGGATACTACACAGTAGACAATTGGTAAATCAAGTTTCTCAAAATTCCTGATAATCAGACTAATTACCTATTACTCAGCCGCTGTTCGTTATCATTCACTGTCAAGAGCAGCCAGCGCATCACGACACTCTGCTTCAAATCGGGCAATCAACCCAGGCCGCAGTTCGGGACTGCCTGTTGTCCATTCGTCTGAAGCCCGCACGTCATAAATCGCCTGGATAAGAGCCGCATCATCCGCGTCGGCGGCAGAAGTTACGCCAAGTTGGGTCGCAGCATCTTCAAACAACTCTTTCACATAATAGGCCCCATATTGAACTGCAGCAGACCAGACTACATTCTGCAGAGCAAAGGAGCAGCCATCGATGTTGATACCGGCCGCTAACGCCTGTTCCCGAGCCGGCTCATAGTAGCTCTGTCTTACAAATTCATGCTGAGCTGCCAAGAAACCGTCCGGGTCTCTAGCGGCAGCTCTCAGCCACGCATCAGAAAACTCGTCACATCCCGGCACGCCAGCCTCCGCCAACTCGTCTGCATACAAATAACCGATTTGCTTCAGCCAAGCAACAAACTGCCCAGGAACGCCGGCGTTTGCCGCAAACTGATAAGCGCCATAACTGACTCCGCCGGCATCACCTTCACCAGAGGAAATCGCCCCCGGATCACCGTTTGATTCGTATTTTGCACTGAGATCGCCAAGTTTCATCCTGAATGTCCTCCTTGCTAGGGTTCTTCCTATCAATATATGACATTACAATAGATGACGAAACTTAAGCTATTTAATCGTACCCGGTCACAAAAAGTAAACAGCCGGTGCAACGCACACGGCTGTTTACTTTTTTTGTTTATTTTTTCTCGTACTTTACGCCTAGCAGATCTTCAAATACACAAGTCATAGCGCCTTTATCTTTGTGACCAAGGCCTTTTAACATCGCCATTTGGTAGGTAGTGGCGGCTGCGTGCATAACAGGCAGAGGAATGCAAAGCTGCGCACCAAGTTCGGCGCCGCTGACCAAATCCTTATACGCATGCTCAAGCGGGTAGCCATCGCCAAAGTTCCGTTTGAGAATGCGTGGAATAAAGAACTCGGATGCGTAGCTCTTTCCAGAACTACTGTTAACGACAGAGCCAATTTGCTCGGGGTCAAGTCCGAGTTTAATAGCCATTGGCAGAATCTCGGCAAACGCCGCGATATTGATGTCAAACAAGATATTGTTGATGGCTTTGGTCAGTTGACCACAACCATGGACTCCCATGTGGAGAATATTACTACCCATGCATTGGAAGTACGGCATCAGCAGGTCGAATATTTCCTTTTTGCCGCCGCACATAACGGTTACCGTACCGTCCTTTGCCCGCGCTTCCATACCGGAAACCGGAGCATCCATGAACTCAACACCTTTTTCTTCAAGTGCTTTGGCAATTTCAGTGCTGGCTGTGTAATTAATTGTACTCAAATCAGCAACCACTTGCCCCTTTTTCAGATTACCGAGCAGTTGTCCTAAGAGGACGGCTTTAACGACTTTGGTATCAGGCAGACTAAGGAAGATAATGTCGCACTCGGCGATATCTTTAAGATTTTTCGTCGTTTTAGCGCCTTTGGCTTCAAACTCTGGATAAGAGTCTGTTCTGAGGTCGTTGACTACAATTTCCTCGCCGCATTTGAGCAGATTCATCGCCATGTGTTTTCCCATTTGGCCTAAGCCCATAAAACCGATTTTCATGTGAACCTCTCCTTTACTAAATTGTCTGTCCGGTTTGCCCAGCCAAGCGCTTCTGAAAAACAAAAAAGCTGTCAATGAAACTTTCAATAATCCCGCAAGCAACCGCTTTGGGACAAAGTTTCAGACAGCTTATTAACCAGCTTTAACTAATTTTGATATTAACACGTTCATTTTGAACAAGCAAGCACCAATTTTGAAATAGTTCACTTAATATTTAATACGCTCATTCTCGCATACAGAGTAGTTAACGAGATGCCCAACTGCTTAGCCGCCTCCCGCTTACCCTGAACACTTCTGCCAAAGCTGGTTAAAGCAGCGACAATCATTTCTTTTTCTGCAGCGTGCTTCATCGTCTTTAAGCTAACAGCTTCATCCGGCTTAATTGTCTGTTCCTTCTGGACCAAAGTACGATGCTGGAAAAAAACCTGCGGCAAATAGTCGGGCGTAATCACAGTCCGGTCAGTAATATTCGCGATAAACCGGATGGTATTCTCCAGTTCACGCACGTTTCCCGGCCAGGGATAGCGTTCCAAGGTTCTTAGCGTTTCAGCGTCGAGCTCTAGCTTGCCAAAGCTGGGGTGAATGCATTGTCCTAAGAAGTGTTCTGCCATGACAGAGATATCTTGGACACGCTCGCGCAGAGGCGGGATGTACACCTGCGACACATTTAAACGGTAAAATAAATCTTCCCGGAACTTGCCTATCCGGATCATGTCCTCCAGATTTCTGTTGGTAGCCGCGACCACCCGCACATTTACTTTCATCTTGTTGACACTGCCCAAGGGCTGAACTTCTCCAGTCTGCAACACACGCAGCATTTTCGCCTGCAACTCAATATCCATGTCGCCAATTTCGTCTAAAAAAAGCGTCCCGTTATGAGCCAGCGTAATCAAACCAGACTTGCCGCTTTGCTTGGCGCCGGAGAAAGCTCCCGCACTGTAGCCGAACAGTTCGCTTTCCAAGAGCGGTCCAGGAATGGCGGCGCAATTAACTGTAACAAAAGCCTGTTCATGTCTGGCGCTGGCCAGATGAACAGCATGCGCAAATAGTTCCTTGCCTGTGCCGCTTTCACCCCTAAGTAGCACTGGCAAATTTGAATTTGCTAGCTTCTCAGCCAGCCGTTTGACCGCGTGCAAGGCCGGACTGTTGCCGCAGATGTCGGCAAAGCGATAGGTTGCCGTATTTTCTTTATTTATCTGGCGCAACAAATCATTATAGCGCACCTGGTATTTGCTTAGCTTGGTTTGCAGTTGCTGAATTTCCGTAATATCACGTGCGATGGTCACGCCGCCAATACATTCGCCATTAATGATAATTGGATGCATATCAGTCATGTACTCAATTTCCCCAAACTTCCGGCGAACCCCTAATAGCGGTTTGCCGGTGCGAACGGCGCTGCCCAGTTTGGCCCCCGGTCTGGCTTCAGTCAGCACGCGGCCGACCGTCTCCGAGAACACCGCCCCGCTGATTCGCTCGAACGATTTATTGATATAACGGACGATTTCATTATGATCGATGATCAGAACTCCGTCATGCAGTGATTCAAATACGCTAATAAACCACCGCATGACAAACCCCAGCGACGTTTGGCTTGAGTCGATAGTAGAAGAGAGCAGATTCGGAGTGATTGCCTCCATGGATTTCAAGCTAAGAGCGGCAGGAAAACCAGAAGCGACTAAGGCGATGAGGTGTTCCCGGTTAACTTTATGTTCAAGTGAAGTCTCTTCATCAAAATAATAAATATCACGGCCGGTGGATTGTAGTAACAGGCGGACAGCCTCAAGGATAGATTGATCAGCAGAAACTTTGATCATTATGATCCCTCCATTTCTTGTATAATCCAAAGCTTGAGCCGAAGCCGAAGCACCAGAAGAAGATCGCCGCACGCTTCGAATGCAGGCGCTACGCCATCCATGGCGAGCCCAGAAATAGGCACGTCCTATTCCGTCGTTATAATGACAGGTATTAGTTGTCCGGCGGACGAAATGTGGCAATCTTCCTCAGGTTTCGTGCACACCGGGCCGAATTAACGTTTCTTTGTGTAATGGCGATGAATTATCATTTAGATTCATTCGGCAGGCAATTGCATATTCCTGTTTACAACACGCCGAAAGTTCCGAAATTCCGAAAACACGGAAATATTTCCGCAAATCAGAAATATAAATCAACTACAAACAGTACTGCGTCAATTATGACCAATGCACTTTGATCATAGTCAAAGTGGGCATTACCGCTTATTTAGTGCATGTTTAAAATTCATATTCTCTTGTTGGCATGGATTTTGCTTATTATAGAGTACAAGGGAAATTGCCGATGAACTGGAGTGATGCGTTGAACTCATAATAGCGAAAAGATAAATTGCATACACCATTGCGGCTTGCCGGCAAAGTCAAGCCAGACAGCAATTCTGGAAAAGATTAACCAGCTTTGACCAGAATTATCCCTTAAATCGAAAAAAATTATTATATGAGGTGAAACCAACATGAGTGATTTAAGCAACAAAGTTATTCTTACCATCGCGCCTACAGGCAATGTCCCTACCAAAAAATTAACCCCTTATGTTCCCCTAACCCCGCAGGAAATTGCGGCTGATGCTTATGCATGCTGGAAAGAGGGCGCGGCTGTAGTTCATATCCACACCCGCGACAAAGATGGAAATCCGACTTCAGACGTCGAAGTAAACCGTGAGGTCATGGCAGAGCTTGATAGGTATACAGACTGTGATATTATTCGCCAGGTTTCCACCGGTGGCCGCGCCGGCAAAAGCTATATGGAGCGCGGTCAGATGATCTGCCTGTCGCCCGATATGTCGAGCCTTGCGACCGGCTCTTCCAACTTTCCCGCCAAATGCAATTTCAACGATCCGGAAACTGTCTCCTATCTAGCAGCCGAAATGCTCAAATACAACGTCAAGCCAGAAATTGAGGTTTTTGACACCGCGATGATTTGGAATGCAATCCGTTTGGCGGAAAAGGGTGAAATCAAGACTCCGATGCACTTCAATCTCGTGCTCGGCGTGGCTGGCTCGCAGCCTGCGACTGTCGACGCCTTGATGTATTGCTATCAGCATCTTCCGAAAGACTGTACCTGGGGCGTTTCTGCCATCGGTAAAGACCATGTGAAACTTTCGACCATCGCTTTGGCGCTTGGCGGCAATGTCCGCGTCGGTATTGAAGACAATATTTATTACTCCAAAGGCGTTCTCGCTACCAATGTTAGCCTGCTACAGCGCGTGAAGAATATCGCACTTGCCATGGGCAAGGAGATCGCCACTCCGGATGAAGCTAGACAGATCCTTGGTTTAACGCCTAAAAAACAGTAGTACTCTTCCCAGGACCTTCTGGAAAGGAGTGAATGAGGACAATCTAAATCCAGAAGGTGCCTGCGGAGTGATTACCAAACCGGTAGAAGAACCCAAATAACTTCATATCTCCCTTGCGGAGATACGGCACATGCTGCGAAATTCATCAAAAAATCATATTATTAACGCAAAGGAGAATTCGAGAAAATGGGTTACGAACTTATCAGTCTTATTGGTATTCTGGTTTCCCTGACTCTGATCATGTGGCTGGCGTACAAGGGCATGAACCTGCTGATCGTCGGTCCCCTATGTTCCTTGTTGGCTCTTTTGTTTGCCTACGGCAGCATCGATGTGACGAAAGGGATGCTTACTACCTATTCCGCCGGTTTTGGCA
>NZ_LSGP01000015.1 GCF_001611555.1 Anaerosporomusa subterranea | reverse complement strand
CTTAGTTTGGTACTGGTCGCTTGCTTGTTGTTATTAGTAGGATGTTCCACGACAAAAGACGCAAAACCGCAAGACGGCAAAGCAACAGTAAAGGTCATGAAGGTTGGCTCAGTTAACCCGAAAGCAAGATCGCTGTCTCAAGGCTTTTACAAATTCCAAGAAATTGTAGAAAAAGAATCCGGCGGCTCGATCAAAGTGGAAGTTTATCCTGATGGCGTACTGGGCGACGACCGCCGCACGTTGGAAGGTCTGCAACTAGGATCAATCCAAGGCACAACCGTAACAACCGGACCGATCTCCTCATTCTCGCCGACCATTGGTGTATTTGACCTCCCGTTCCTGTTCAAAGATACCCAAACCGCCCACAAAGTTCTTGACGGCCCTATCGGCACAGAGATGTTAGCTGGTTTATCCAAGTCAAGCTTCATTGGCCTTGCTTACTGGGAGAACGGCTTTAGACACATGTCGAACAGCCGCCGCGACGTAACCACTATGGACGAAATGAAAGGCCTGAAAATCCGCACCATGGAAAGCGCCATTCACGTAGACGTTTGGAAAGCCCTGGGCGTTAACCCGACCCCAATGTCCATGAGCCAAGTATACACCGCACTGGAACAAAAAGTTGTTGACGGCCAGGAAAACCCGCTCGGTAATCTCTTGTCCTATAAACTTGACGAAGTGCAAAAACACGTTACCTTGACCGGCCACGTCTATGCAGCCAGCCCGTTCTTGGTTAGCAAAGTGTTCTGGGATACCCTGAACGACAAAGAAAAAGAAATCATGAAGAAAGCCGCCATCGAAGCCAGAGATTACCAAAGAAAACTCAATGCCGAAGAAGATAAAGCAGCCACTGCCGCTTTAACTGCTAAAGGCGTAAAGGTTATTCCTCTGAAAGCTGGCGAGAAAGAAAAAATGCAAGAAGCAGTAAAACCCATCTATGAAAAATACCAAGCAACTTACGGCGCCGAATTGGTTAAGAAAGTAGTCGAAGCCGCGAAGTAAGAGCTTAGGAACCTGACTATAGACAGTATTGTCTAGTTACCAAATTCGCTTCTTGAGGAAACGTTAAATCTCCTTAAGAAGCGAATTCTTTCGGTAAAGTTCAAATTGGGGGATAGGAGGAAAAGGGCAATATGAGCAGACTATACAAATTTGTTGAAAGCCTATTAAATGTCATGATGGCAAGTTTTCTGTTTCTGATGATGGTCTTTATTTTAGGCAACGTAATATTGCGCTACTTCTTTAATTCAGGACTCACCTGGGCGGAAGAATTGTCCCGTTTTCTGTTCGTTTGGATTGTATTTATCGGCGCCATTGGCGCGATGAAGGATAATAAACACCTTGGCTTTTCTTCAGTCGTGAAGCAAATGCCGCTAGCGGTGAAAAAACTGTTCGTCGTGATTAGCAACATTGTGATGCTCTGGGTTCTGTATCTGCTTTTAACCGGAACTTGGGCGATGACAGTACTCGGCATGAATAACCGGGCGTCTTCGACCGACATGCCATTAGCATTCATGTTCGGTGTAGGACTGATCACCTTTAGCTGCATGATCGTCATGGTGTGTATCAACACCTATCGAGCCGTATATGTTGAAGGCGCGGTTAATGAGTTAATTGATTTGCAAGAATCAGAAGATGAAGTACATCTGGAGAAATTTGCGAAGGGAGATGACAAATAATGGCGGTTATAGTTTTCATAGTATCATTATGCGGTACGATGGCGCTGGGTATGCCGATCGCTTTCGCCCTGCTGTTTAGCGGCGTCGCGTTGATGCTGGGTCTAAACATGCTAGATGGACGGATCTTAGCCCAACAGTTGATCGGCGGCGCTGATAACTTCCCATTGATGGCCATTCCCTTCTTCCTATTGGTAGGCGAACTAATGAACGCTGGTGGTATTTCCAAACGGATTGTTAACTTTGGTTTAGCGTTAGTCGGTCATATCCGTGGCGGCCTCGGCTATGTTGCCATTATCGCTTCCTTCATTTTCGCCGGATTATCCGGATCAGCGGTTGCGGATACGGCAGCACTGTGCGCGATCATGGTTCCAATGATGGGTGAAATTGGCTATGACAAGAGCCGAGCCGCCGCTCTGATCGGCGCATCGGCAATCATTGCCCCGATTATCCCGCCAAGTATTCCGTTTATCGTATTCGGCGCAATCAGTGGCGTGTCAGTTATTAAACTATTCATGGCCGGTCTGTTTCCCGGCGTGCTCATCGCCATCAGCCTAGCGATTGTCTGGTGGTACATGGCTCGGAAACTGAATGTGCAAACCTTCCCGAGAAAGAGCTTTAAAGAAATTGTCGCCGCCACCCGTGAAGCCAGTTGGGCGCTAGCGCTACCGATCCTGATCATGGTTGGGATCAAGTTCGGGGTTGTCACCCCGACAGAGGCAGCCGCAGTGGCTGTTGGCTATACGATGTTTCTCTGCTTTGTCGTCTACCGCGAAATCACCGTTAAAGACTTTTATCATATCCTCATCACCGCCTCCAAATCGACCAGTATTATCATGTTTCTGATCGCATCAGCGATGATCTCTGCCTGGATGATTGCCGTAGCCAATGTGCCGGCCGCAATCGGCGTATGGCTGGAACCGTTGATTGATCAACCGGTTATACTGATGATCGCGATCAATATTCTGGTGTTTATTGTCGGTACTGCGATGGACTTAACGCCTACCGTGCTAATTCTTACCCCGATGCTTATGCCAATCGTTACGAAAGCGGGAATTGACCCTGTATACTTTGGTGTGGTATTCATTCTGAATAATGCGATCGGCCTGATCACCCCGCCAGTTGGTACAGTTCTTAATGCAGCGTGTGGCGCGAGTAAAGTTAGTATGGACGATAT
>NZ_LSGP01000014.1 GCF_001611555.1 Anaerosporomusa subterranea | reverse complement strand
ACTCCCTGCCGCATAATGGCTCCGTTATCAACATGATCAATACCGCGGGGCTGACGCATGCGAATTCTTACAAGCACTTCTTTTGGTGTACGGTTGTCATTCCAGTGTTCGTCTCCGTGTTCAGTATTGTCTTTGTCGAAATGGGCATTATATGAGCCGCATTTCAGCGCGAGTTTCTTGAACAAATACCCAACTGGTGGAACGCGTCATGCGCATCGCTAAGGAGATCGGCCGCGAAATCGCTAATAGCGCCGAGGCCTGCGAGATGCCGGGAATCAGTCCCTAAAGATTACTCTATTCTGAGATTGTGCTGTACGCGGGGGTGGGAGCACCCGCTCCCACCCCCGCGCAAATATGGCGCTATGGATCGCATCTAGGAGGATATCATGGGAGTGAAGTTTCGCAAGCCGGATTTTGAAAACACCTGATCCATCTTATTGCCTGCTGTTCAGCGCAAACCGCAGGCATCTTTGTATTTAGAGACTGGAATTACATCTTGTCTCAGTGACGGCTTTTACGGCTCAACATCTAGACCACTATTTAGGAAGGAGCTTTAAATGACTAGGCGTGCGCCATTGGGTGCTGTTGTGAACAAAGTTTTATCAACAGACAACCCAAATTGAAGTATTGATCGCTCAAGTCGCTGAAGCTATCAGCCGGCTTAATTGCTTGTATAAATAAATTCCGAAGGAAAACAAGAGCTACCATTTTGTGAAACAAACGAAGGCATTTACTGAAAGGAATGGTGTTAGCTATGCGTGAAGTGGTAATCGCAAGTGCAGTTAGAACAGCGATCGGCAGTTTTAACGGCGGGCTTGCTTCCCTATCGGCTACTGAAATCGGCGCAATTGTCATCAAGGAGGCGCTGAAGCGGGCCAAGGTCGACCCGGCAACAGTCGACGAAGTCATTTTTGGCAACGTATTGCAAGCCGGCTTAGGCCAAAACCCCGCCAGACAGGCTGCCATTAAAGCCGGTCTGCCAGTTGAGGTTCCTTCCTATACCGTCAATAAGGTCTGTGGTTCCGGTTTGAAAACAGTCAATCTGGCAGCCCAAGCCATCCTTTGCGGTGACGCCGACATCGTCGTAGCCGGCGGCATGGAAAGCATGACCAATGCACCGTACCTCTTAGACGCCAAAGCCAGATGGGGCTACCGCATGGGCAATTCGAAAGTGACTGATGTGATGATTCAAGATGGTCTGTGGTGCGCGTTCAACGACTACCACATGGGCATCACAGCTGAAAATGTGGCGGCTAAATTTGACGTGACCCGCCAAGACCAGGATCAACTGGCGGTTGAGTCACAAGCAAAAGCAACCAAGGCCATCGAGGACGGCCTGTTCAAAGATGAAATCGTTCCTGTCACCATCAAAGGCAGAAAAGGCGACATTGTTTTTGACACCGATGAATACCCCAAAGCCAACACCACGGTAGAAAGCGTTGGTGGCCTGAAGCCTGCCTTCAAAAAAGACGGCACAGTCACTGCCGCTAACGCCTCAGGCATTAATGACGGCGCGGCTGCTCTGGTCGTTATGAGCGCTGAGAAAGCCCAAGCGCTAGGCGTCAAACCCCTGGCCAAGATTCGTTCCTACGGCTCTGGCGGCGTTGATCCCAGCATCATGGGTATGGGCCCGGTTCCCGCGACCCGTAAAGCCCTTGCCAAAGCCGGACTCAGCATCAACGACCTCGATTTAATTGAAGCGAACGAAGCCTTTGCCGCGCAGTTCCTGGCAGTCGGCAAAGAGCTCGGCTTCCCGAAAGAGAAAGTCAACACCCGCGGCGGCGCGATTGCCCTTGGCCATCCCATTGGCGCCAGCGGCGCGCGTAACCTGGTTACTTTGCTCCACAGCCTAATCCAAAACGACAAGAAACTCGGCCTCGCAACCCTCTGCATCGGCGGCGGCCAAGGCGTAGCCACCATCGTCGAACGTGATTAACACCCTTTATGGTCGTTCATTCATATCGTTATAGGAGAGCACAATAATGCATGAAGAAGATAAAGAAATTTTAGATCACTATATCTATGTATTAGCACGATTGTCTGAAATAGTACCAGCTGATTATGGAGTGACTATTTCTGACTGTACTACATTCCTGATGTATAAACGGGCCAAGAGCTTTGATTTGCAAGTGCCTATCGGTCAACCGCTCAGGGATGGGACCGCCTTAAAAAGAGCAGTTGAAGAAAAACGGCGAATATTTACCCGAATTGACAAATCGGTACGGGGATTTCCCTATATCGCACTCGCAAATCCCATATTTAACAGTCAGAATGAAGTAATCGGCGCAATAGCCATAACCGAATCCGTCGAACTATATGACGGTTTTAAGGAAATGGCAACAACTTTAACAGATGCTATCAGTTCACTGGCTAGTACCAGCGAGCAAATTGCTGCACAAAGCGAAGAGATTGCCGCTGTAAGTCAGCATCTAACTATTACAACTAAAAATTCCCAGCAACGCGTCCAGGAAACCGACCAAGTACTTGGCTTGATAAAAAACATATCGGCTCAGACGAATCTTCTAGGACTGAATGCCGCTATCGAAGCCGCCAGAGTGGGTGAACATGGCAGGGGCTTTGGCGTAGTCGCCGAAGAGATCCGCAAGTTGGCTTCTGGTAGCGCGGAATCCATCAAACAAGTGGAGAACATTATAACTGAGATTAAAGAAGCCAGTACAAAGTCTTATCAACAGACAACTCAGATTGAAGTGTTGATAGCTCAAGTGGCTGAAGCTATCAGTCATATCGCCAATTCGGTTCAACAAATCAATACTATGGCGGAAAAGCTGGATCAAACCGCTAATAACTTTATAGATAGCACACAGTAAATAGTAAGGATTCTCAGATGTGATAGAGGGGATAGATATGATTAGGATTATTTCTAAAGATAAGGCAGTAGAGAATATTGGGGATGGCATGACCGTTATGATCGGAGGCTTTCTCGGCACAGGGACGCCCGAAGGACTAGTGGACGCGATTGTCGCTAAAGGGATAAAAGACCTCATTGTTATTGGCAACGATACTGGGTTTCCTGATCGTGGTATCGGCAAACTGGTGGTTTCCCGCCAGACCAAAAAGGTGATTGTTTCCCATATCGGTACCAATCCTGAAACCGGGCGACAGATGAACGCCGGAGAAATGGAAGTGGAACTTGTCCCGCAAGGAACGCTTGCTGAAAGAATTCGCGCCGGTGGTGCGGGTTTAGGCGGAGTGCTGACCCCAACCGGCATCGGTACCATCGTCGAAGACGGCAAACAAAAAGTGACTGTTGACGGCCGTGAATTTTTGCTCGAAAAGCCGCTAAAAGCCGATGTCGCCCTGCTGCGCGCGGATGTCGCTGACAAGGCGGGCAATTTGCTCTACCGTAGGTCTTCCCGCAACTTTAACCCGCTTATGGCGATGGCGGCGGAGACGGTTATTGTCGCGGCCAATAAAATCGTCGAAATTGGCGAGATTGACCCGGATCAGGTCATGACACCCGGCATCTTTGTCGATATGATCGTTCAGGGGGGTGAGTAGTATGGATGCGAAGACAATTATCGCTACCCGTGTTGCACAAGAATTCAAAGACGGTGATGTCGTCAATCTCGGCATCGGCATACCGACTATGGCAGCCGACTTTATTCCGCCGTCTGTTAACATTATTCTGCAGTCAGAGAATGGCTTTGTCGGCCTGATGGCGCTCGAGGGCGAAGTCGACCCCGACTGTGTCAACGCCGGCGGTAAACCGGTATCGATTCAGCCTGGCGGCGCCGTATTTGACAGCGCCATGTCCTTTGCCATTATTCGCGGCGGCCATGTCGCAGCGACTGTTCTCGGGGCTCTCGAGGTGGATCAGGAAGGCAACCTTGCCAACTGGGTGGTTCCCGGCAAGATGGTTCCCGGCATGGGCGGCGCCATGGACCTGGTTGTCGGCGCTAAAAAGGTCATTGTCGCTATGGAACACACCGCTAAAGGCGGAGTGCCGAAAATCCTAAAGAAATGCACCTTGCCATTAACGGCTAAAAACGAAGTCGACCTGATCATTACCAACCTTTGTGTTTTTGAAATGACGAAAGACGGTCTGGTGCTCATCGAACTTGCCCCGGAAGTAACCTTGGAGCAAGTAAGAGAAGCAACTGGTGCCGAATATACGGTATCGGAAAACCTAAAAACAATGGCTCTGTAAGCTCCAAGCGCATACCCCACCTGAAAAAAGCAGGTGGGGTATTTTTTTATCTTCCTTCTAGTTTTACTCATACGGCTTTATTCGCTGCACTAACAGGAAATTAGATTTGCGTGTGGAAGATAAATTAATCAGCAACCTTGTTATTACTCTGTCTATAAAATCCAATTCGAGAGCAGTCTTGCAATGCGAGGGATTACTGTGGAAACAAAAATATGCTTAATAGCCCCTTATGATGAAATAGAGATTTTGGCCCGTCAGGTGATTCGCGAAATGCATGCAGACATCAAAGTATATCGTTGCCCAATTCAGGAAGGTGTTTCTCTGGCAAAGAAACTGAAAGTACAAGGTGTGCAAGTTATTATTAGCCGGGGCGGGACGGCTGCCGCTATTCGAAGTCAAGTGGATATACCGCTCGTGGAGATCAAAATAACCGGATATGACGTAATGAGAGCAATTGGTCCATATCGTAATTCAACAGAAACGGTTGGCATTATTGGCTTTGAAAATGTAGTTCGCGGCTGTCGTGTAATATGCGATTTTTGGAACATCCCGACACGGGAATTTATGATCAATGGCGCACAAAGTGATATTGATTGGGAAGATGTTCGAGACAGCGCGCAGAAGCTTATTGATACAAATAAGATTAATTTGGTTATAGGAGACAACGTAGTTAAGCGATTGGGGTTGAAAACCAGCAGCGTACAGATGATTTCTTCGGGAGAGGAGTCGATTGTGCAAGCGGTTTTGGAGGCTCAAAATATTCTTGCAGCTCAAGATGAGGAAAAAAAACATACTGAGCGATTTCGGACGATCCTTAATTCCATTCATGATGGTGTGGTCGCCGTTGATGAAACCGGTTTGATTGATGTGATAAATCCAGTAGCAAAACAAATTTTTAAAATCAAAGACGAGCAACTTATCGGACGCCCGATTAAGGAAATTCTCCCGAACACCAGGATGGATGCTGTATTGAAGAGTGGTGTGGAAGAAACGGGACAGTTACAACAGTGCCCTGGCGGTTATATTTTAACGAACCGCATTCCCATTTTAATTGATCAAGTCGTTAAAGGTGTCGTCGCAACTTTTCAGGAAGTAACGCGAATTCAAGACGATGAACAAAAAATTCGGCAAAGTTTGTATGCTAAGGGGCTAATAGCTAAGTATAGGTTTTCCGATATCATTTGCAATAATGATCGCATGAAGCGCTTAATTGAGCTTGCCAAGGAGTATTCTAAGACAAATGCTACAGTATTGATTCAAGGTGATAATGGAACGGGCAAAGAGATGTTTGCGCAAAGCATTCATGTGAATAGCGCTAGAGCAAATGGACCGTTTGTGGCTATTAATTGTTCGGCGATCCCGCCTCAACTTTTAGAAAGTGAGTTGTTTGGCTATGCTGAAGGGGCCTTTACGGGCGCTAAGAAAGGTGGGAAACCAGGCTTATTTGAATTAGCGCATCGTGGCACGATTTTTCTTGATGAAATTGGAGACATGAATAAGGAGCTTCAAACAAGCCTGCTGCGTGTTTTGGAAGAACGAAAAGTGATGCGGTTGGGATCGGACACCATGACGCCGATAGACGTGCGGATTATAGCAGCTACTAATGTTAACCTGAAAAAGCAAATTGCATTAGGCGCCTTTCGCATGGATCTGTTTTACCGCTTAAATGTGCTTAACCTGCCAATACCTCCGTTAAGAGAAAGAAAAGACGATATTCCTCTGTTGGTGGCATGCCTAATAACCGAGTTAAGTCGACAATATAATTGGAATCATGAAGCCTTCCCCGATGCGGTTATTCCCTTTTTGTTGAGCCATGACTGGCCAGGGAATATTCGAGAGCTTAAAAACGTGCTGGAGAGAATAGTTCTTTCTATGCAGGCTGGTCAAGAGCCTGTGTCAGAAGTTGAAATGATCATGGCGGAAGCTTGTTCTTGTGAAGAGCCTAAGGCTGAAAAAGTGTTCTTTTCAGGGACCATGCATGAAATAAAACGAAAAGCAGTTGCGGTGGTGATGCAGGAGGTTGGTTATAACAAAAGTAAAGCAGCTAAGATACTGGGGATTAATAGAGCGACGATCGAAAACCTTCTATAATGATTACGCGTTATAAAGCTCAAAACGAGAAAATGCTTTATTTTAAGTGACACATATTGGAGCGGGACTGTCTTGAACTAGCACTATGCTTATAAAAAATAAGCATAGTGCTAGTTTTTTTAGCAGTCATATTGAACTTGGCTGCTGGGATTGTTGAAAAAATTTCTTGTTATTTACATGATGTGGCTGAGAAATCTGAAATTCTCGCAAGTTTAAAAAAGAACTAAGGTAGACGATGTTGGCATGCTTTTTGCAAATATAAAGAAAGTGAGTAGCCAATTAAAGAGAGAAATATTTTATTGGCATTCTACAACAAATTAAAAGTATAGAAAAGGAAAGAGGGACGAGCGATGAAACTAAACGAAAGAAGCAAAGAATTAACCGAGGGCATTGAGAGAGCGGCGCACAGGGCATTGCTTTATGCCACAGGAATGACGGAGAGTGATTTAAAAAAACCAATGGTTGCAATCGTTAACTCTTGGACTGACATGGTTCCGGGGCATATGCACCTTCGTGAATTAGCCGATCATGTAAGACAAGGAATTTCTGAAGCCGGCGGGGTAGCGAAAGAATTTGATACTATTGCTATTTGTGATGGCATGTGCCAGGGACACAAAGGAATGAGTTATCCTTTGCCGAGCAGAGAAATCATTGCTGATTCTATTGAACTCATGGTCCAAGCCCATCAGTTTGACGCTATGGTTATGTTGCCCGGGTGCGACAAGACTGTACCGGGTCATATTATGGCGGCTCTTCGTATTGATATTCCTACGGTAATTGTTACTGCAGGGGTAATGGAAGCCGGAAACTATAAAAACATTAAAAATATTACGCTGACTGATATGCGCGAGTTCATTGGGAAAACACAGATGGGCAAGCTTTCTATGGATGAGTTAACTGCTATCGAAAAAGTTGCATTACCGGGCGCGGGTACTTGTTCAATGCTTGCAACGGCAAATACGATGGGTTGCTTGACAGAAGCTTTGGGGCTTTCCTTGCCTGGGTGCGGCGCTGCCTTGGCAGTTCGTTCCGCCAAGGCCAGTATCGCCCATGAGTCAGGCAAGCAGGTAATTGAACTGCTGAAAAGAGGGATTACACCTAGACAGATCGTTGGAGAAGCGGCGCTTCATAATGCAATCGTGGCGGATATGACGCTGGGGGGTTCGACTAATAGCGTTCTTCACTTAATGGCGATTGCCCACGAAGCCGGAGTCGATTTAAACCTGGATTATTTTGATAAAGTTAGTAAAACAGTTCCTTATATTTGTGACCTTAAGCCGTCTGGAAAATATCCACTCAGCATCTTAAGCGAGCATGGCGGTATTCAAGCAGTTTTAAAAGCTGTTGAACGCTATTTAAAACCAGAGCAGCTTACCGTAACCGGGAAGAACGTTCAAGAAAATTTGGCAGCGGTGGAAGCGGTTGTAGACGAGGTCATTCATAGTGTTGATAACCCGATTAGAAAAGAAGGTGGCATTGCTATCCTGCGTGGTAACCTGGCACCAGATGGCGCGGTAGTTAAATCGTCCGGCGTTAAACCTTGTATGTGGCAATTTGAGGGGCGCGCTCGAGTTTTTCATTCCATGGAGGAAGCTACGGATGCGGTGTCGGGCGATCGTATAAAACCGGGAGATTGTATTGTCGTTCGCTATGAGGGACCGAAAGGCGGACCTGGTATGCGAGAAATGCATATGACAACGTCACTCCTTGTTGGCCGTGGGATGGATGAAAGTGTAGCTTTAATAACAGATGGTCGTTTTTCAGGCTCCAGCCGCGGACCAGTTATTGGTCATATTTCTCCTGAAGCGGCGATGGGTGGTCCGATTGCAGCCGTGCAGGAGGGCGACATAATTGTTTTAGATATTCCAAATCGCCGGCTCGAATTAAAGGTGAGCGAGGAAGTGATAAACGAACGGTTGAAGCATGTGAAGCATCCCCAAAAGGTCAAGGGTGGTGTATTGGCTAAATATGCAGAATTAGTGACTTCTGCTGATACAGGCGCCGTGCTGCGTGGTTCTAGGATTAGAGAATAAAAGGAGAACCTTTGCGATAAATGGGTAAATGATCGCATTACCAATGTCCAATCATTTACCCGTTTATACACTGGCTCATTTTTAACATTATTAATGCAAAGGAGAATTCGAGAAAATGGGTTACGAACTTATCAGTCTTATTGGTATTCTGGTTTCCCTGACTCTGATCATGTGGCTGGCGTACAAGGGCATGAACCTGCTGATCGTCGGTCCCCTGTGTTCCTTGTTGGCTCTTTTGTTTGCCTACGGCAGCATCGAAGTGACGAAAGGGATGCTTACCACCTATTCCGCCGGTTTTGGCA